>JBFWIF010000032.1:0-23916 GCA_050256135.1 Acidaminococcaceae bacterium
AGGTACGGTAGAATTTTGGTAAGCCATCGATAATACACTCCTTTTTGGTTTACTAGACATTTACCTTTTCGGAGTAATCGATGGTTTTTCCTTTTTTTACTTTTGCGAACTTAATTGTACTCTATCATGACCTGCTCCGGTCCGTATATCATCGGCGCTACTCTACTGCCATTACCGTCGATGTTAAATATCTTACCATCCATAGTAATCGCATTGGTGCCTGTGATAAAAGTATCAGCCGTAAAATTACACAAGTAAATCGCCCGCTTGTCCTCATGACTTAAACCAGGACGGTACTTATCCAAAAAGGTAATATCTCTTTCCCTGAGATAATCGAAGACTCCAGTTTGTTCAAGCGTAATCGAGTCACCGCAACCTACTGTAGTTCTATCTTTGATAAATTCGTTCAATAAGGCAAGCACCTCTTGTGAATTGCTTGCCTGAAAAACCGCCATATTGTGTCGTTCAAAATTACGTTTAAGTTTGTCCATATTTTGTGGCATATCGAGTGGTTCTCCTAATTATAACGATTGAATTATTAAAACTTATTTATTTAAAAGTAAAATAAATGATTTTATGCTCCCTCTAAATATACAATTATGCCCTTTCTCCAAAAACATCATCAAATTCGGCAAGTGCATTTGTAACATATTCTTCAATCAAATCAAGAAACTCTAAATAAAATTCAGTACTTCTTATTCTATTATCAAGATAATTTGCTAATTGTTTATATTCGATATTTTTACTGAGCGGTAATGAAAGTTGTTGAACAGAGTTGAAGTTATGCTGCATAGCCGCACGGTAGTAAGTAGCGGATAGAGAACTGCACAGGGTACACATAGCAATATGTTTTCCCCTAAGATCAATGAATCTTTGACGACGATCTATTGCCAAAGCATCGGCTTTTTTGAAAATCCGAGAATTTATCGGTTCATTATACTCTATAAACGCATCACAAATCTCGTCAACTCTTAACAAAAAATATTTCTTATACCACAAAGGCTGGTATAATGCCTCGAACTCTTTCCATGATAACAATTTTATATTAGTAAATCTTGCCGCGTCGACAGCACCAGGCTGAAATCCATTCTTTGAAATTAGCAAACCCAAATTAGCCCCTATGTCATCAAGCTGTGCTCGGAATGCATGAACAACTGATTGCGGAATATTACTATTCCAACATTTACACTCACAAATAATTACTTGATGATGGATGCTAGTGTCTTCAGCATATACATCAACCTCCAGTTTTGAAGACCTAGCAGTGTAAATTTCTTTTGGCGATTCAGCATAATATCCACATTGCTTAAGTATCTGACATACACGATCTTGTAAATCTTTCCATGTTGAAGGCTGTGTTGAAAAAATCATCTCAGTTCTCCTTTGCTAAAAACCTTACTTCGCGAAAGTACTACTCATGGTCTTCGATCTTCTTATAAGGCACTCTTGCTGCTGGAACTAACTTTGAGGCAGGATCTGTATGCACGTTTTGATCGTCGAAGAATATATTGGCGTCAAAAGCTTTCAGCACTTCACTCTTTTCTATTCCACCCAAGAAAAAAGCCTCGTCAATTCTCACGTTCCAAGCTCTCAAGGTTCTTACGACACGTTCATGCGCTGGTGCATTTCTGGCCGTTACTAGCGCGGTTCTAATTGGAACAGACTCTTTAGGGAATTTTTGCTGAATAATTGAAATAGTCTTTAACAATTTAGCGAATGGTCCCTCCGGTAATGGCTTTTGCGCATTTTGATGTTCATGCTCAGCAAAGGCCTGCAAACCCTTAGTCTGATATATTAGTTCCGACTCATCAGAAAAAATAACAGCATCACCATCAAATGCAATTCTGATTTGCTCAATATCTTCACTTGGATTAATTGGCAACTCAGAATGCGAACAAATAATTCCTGCTGCAATATTTGCGTTAATTGCTTCCTGAACATCTAACTCATTTGCAGATAAAAATAAATCTGTCCTAAAGGCATTCAGATAAGGATAAATCTGAGCCCCTCCAATGAGCGCAGCTCTACTAATGTTAAGTCTATAATGCTCAATAGAATTAAAAATACGTAAACTTGTGTCAGCACTGTTTTTTGACATAACTATGGTTTCCGTAAGATATCGACCATCTGTGTTAAGTTTATGCAGTGCTTTAATAAGCGAAAATGCGGTGCCGGGTCTCAAAATATCATTTTCGTGTTTAACTTGATATTCTGAATATGCATCTAAGCCCTCTTTTTCATAGATTAAATTTTCTTCCTCTAGGTCAAATAGCGCACGTGAAGAAATGCCAATAACCAACTTATCATCCAGTCTTAAAGACATTTATATATCCCTCCAAATTTAGAATCTATTCATTCAAAATCATACAGACAAAGTAACTTTTCCTGTATTTGAAATCTTTTTGGAAGCGGCCTTAGTCTATTCTAATAATTTCGCTAACCTTGCTGCATGAAATATGTAAAATAATAGCAGTTTCCTGGTGACTGTAGTCTTGGCCTCTAAGCCTTTATACCTCTCGATAATTAAACTTAATTACCGTCCTCTATATATTATTTTTTTGTCTTTGCCTAATATACGGACTAAGGTTTATAAATAAGTTTTTGAGCATTTTGGCATCTTCAAAATTGTTGAAAAGATATTCAAGTAGTTCTTCTTGTCTTGCATGTCCTAAAGTCAGCCGATACAGTGATAATATTTTCATTAGGCGTTCATAGGAAGCCCCATCTTTACTCATTGGGTACATGGGCACAATTCGCTCAATTTTAACTATACCACCGCCAGGTAGGCACCAGAAAGGTACCAATTCCGGGTTGTTCCCCTTCTCATTTTCCAGCGCCGCATCAAACATCTCTTTCCATACATCTTGGTGGAACTCAATATCACCATACTTTACAGCAATATTTTGCCTGATTGCATGACACTTGTAACGATTAATTCTTCCTTCTCTTTGCTCTAAATCAATGGGGTTTGCCGGCAAATTCCAATGCATTATTTTTCGGCAATAAACATGGAAATCAAGACCTTCTTGTCCAATAGAGGTTGTGGCAAGAACAAATGGTCGAAAAGGAGAATTAAATGCATTGCGTAAGCTGTCTTTGCGTTGCACTGTTTTGCTGTCAACCGCGGCATTATAAAACCCAGCAGCAAAATGAGATCGTATGGATATTTTTCGATCATTATTCCCTTCGATCTCGCTCTTGAAACTTGCATAGGTATCAACTGGATAGCTGGCAGTGTGTATCTTAATCGCATCAGCCATTTTTTCACAGCGTCTATTATTATCATCCTCATCAATCATGTGCGCATATTCATCCAAAACGGCTTGCAGATTGCCATCCACGGCGTACTTCAAAACATTCTTATAATATGCGTCGTCGCTCGTCTTGCCATATAACATATCAATTGTCGAAATTGCCTCAGGCGTATTAAAGATATTTATCATTTCTTTCGCAAAGCGGCTTGCCAAAACAGTATCTTTAAATATCCTTAGTGCACACACTGCAGGCGAAGCTATAGACATATTCGTCAGGACATCAGCCAAGTCGCTGGGCATCCTCCCAAGTTTAAGTATTTCGGCATTTTTATAATAACGATAAAACTCATCTAGTTTTTCCCGGTGCATTTTTTCTTCAGGTTGATCCTGCTCAAAATAACCTTCAATGCACTCTGTGCCAATATCCAACAGCATCGGACCCACATAATACCAACGCGTATCCGGTTTATTTCCCAATGTATTGTCAACATATCTTTTAAGGTCTTCTAAACGCACCTTTAACTCTGCGCTTATTTCTTTTCTAATTTCTTTAATACTTTTCCCCATACATGCAATCGGGTCATAAAGATCACTTAAAACCACCGCTGGATAAATCAATGTAAACAAGGGTTGTGAGCCTTCTTGATTGAAACGTAATCGTCTGAGTGGAAAGCGACTTTTTGCAAAATAGTCTTTTCCTCTTTTATCTGATTCGTTATTATAAAGTTTGCCAACTGTCAAACGCTCTGCTTCATATGATAGCATCGATGCTATCATTCGTGGTACCATTTCCCACTTCGAGAATACCAGCACCTTAGAATAATGGTTGTTATTTTTAAACACGCCGCCCAATTCATAATAAGGCTTCGATGGAGGTATCCATAATAACCTTTCTGCTCTTTTTTCAAAAGCTATTTCATAAAGCTTTTTAAGTCTCGCATTATTAAGAGGCAGTTCTCTATAGCTTTTTATAGCAGCCTTATCCAACCATAAATGCGGCTTATGTGCTTTTCTGATTTCCTCTCGGTTTATTTTAAAAAACTTCTTAAGTTGCTTTTTTAGTTGGTAATTTTCCATAAACGAAAGTAGATATGGTGATGACTTTACATAGTCGCTCGGAACGCCTATTTTATGCCCTACTGCTCGTAAAAGTGTATCGGCCTCGACATATGAAAAGATATCTTTTTCCGTTATGCTAATGGGATTTTTCGCGCCACTGTCATCAAGTATTGCACACTCCTGATCAACAAGCATTCTCTCAGTACGACAAACCCCTTCGTACATAGCACTTTCTGCTTTATTTTTTATTTCGATAATAGTTAGATTTTCGTCAAATATCTCGCGTAAGGAAACCGAAAAGTTATGCCAAACCTCCCTGAAATTTCTTCTTTTTTCTTCATCACTAAACAAAAAATTCATAACTTCTAAAAATTCAATGTAATGCTCGTCTAATCCATTAATACTCATCTCTTCCAAGGTTTCATAGAGCTTATATGGGGTAGCCGAAACAAGAAGCGTCTTAACATCACCGTTTTTCAAAAAACGATTCGTAAGCATTCCTGATTCTGTACTCTCATCGGCATTAATTAGTTCCCTGAAGCGCTGAAATTCATCCATAATAACCAGGTCGGGTTTTAAATAGTCTATACTGATTCCAGCAAAAATCTGTCTTAATTTATAGATAACGTTATAGTTACCTCTAGTGTACCCGTTGTTGTTTTCTTTTATTACTTTGCAGCGATTATGTATTTCGTCAACAAGCTCCTGGGGAACACGTTTATTAAGTTCTTCTAACATGCAACTTATATAATTGCCGCATTTATTATTACATTCAACTACTCTTCTCTCATATACATCGCGACCCCAATCATTCCATGAAACATTTGCTCCATAAATCATCATCGTTTCCAGGTAAGGCAAAACATCTACAAAACATGTCATCCTTTTAAGCAACGCAAATATCAATGCGCGCTCTTCTATGCTCCCACAACCATTCGTAATATTAAGTGAAGTTGAAGGTGTTAGGGGAATAAGTTGTACATACCTTGCAAGCACCTTATCATCATTTTCTTGTTCAAATATTTTTAAATGTTGCATTGAAAGTCGGGTGTCTGAAACGCCGTCTACTGTAGCACCGCTATACAGCTTTTGAATATTTTGGCTTGCAATGGATTGATTTGCACAAATATAAACAACCTTGAATAACTTTTCTGTCTTTTCCTCTTTATACCAGCTTGCCAGTCTAGCGACAACCCCTTTGGCCACCAAAGTTTTACCCAGTCCCACCTCGTCTGCCACTAGGATTCTGTTTTGTCCTGACCTAAAAACTTCAATACAGCGATCAACCGTAGCACGTTGGAAATCTTTCAGCCCTTCCAATATTTCAATTTCTTTCGCCTTTATATCAATCATTTTAATACCGCCTTTTCGAAGGTATTATAAAGCGTATGAAAGTGTTCGGGAATGATATCCTTATCTGTTATCATCGCCATGACTTGCTTAATTTCAGTAAGTTTTCCAGGGCTTCTTGCCGCAGCCTTAAGCATTTTTTCATATAAAACAGGTGTTTCCTGGCAATTTGCCGTTAAAAATTTATACTCGTTCCCTTTTTTCGCACCATCTTCAATGAATGTCAATAAATAATTGTCGCCAAGAAGAAAAGATATGTACTGAATAAATCCCTCTTTATTGCGAATAATGCTGTTAAATATACTGCTATCCCTGTCATCAGGAATTCCATCTGTTTTAATTTTTACCACCCGCGACACCTCTTCGACGCCTTTTTGAGCAGTAACGACATAAAATTCCGACAACTGAGGTAAGTCAAGCCCCCGAAATATTACAACATCCTGTATACGTTCGCGTTTAGTGATGAGAAGCGGCGAAATAAACAACTCAGTTTCGGTTTTTAGTTTTCCGATTGTAATTGATATATTGTAACCATCTGAAACGGTTGCCAGGGTTTTTACTTTGCAAAATTCTTTTATTGCCTTTTGAAGATCTTCTTTAACATCATCTTCGTCACTCACCACATAGTCTATTGCCTGAATTTTCTCAAACGGGTTGAGTTTATCATCATTACCAAAAAGATCACTTTTCAAGTTTTCGATATTTAGCCAACGTTGCTTGGCAACTATACTAACCATAAACTCTATATTCCCATTAAATGCATTTTCGCTGGCATTAGCTGAACCGAGAAACAGTTCACTGTATGAATCCTTTGTTCGGAGATATAATTTAGCATGAATATCCTGCTTTTTAATCTCACCTTCTTCAGCAAGCCGGTCTTCACCATCAACCACATCATCTTTCAAGGTATATGTGTCAAAATTCTGCAGAAAGTCTTTGGATAACTTATGCAGCTCACTTTTTCTGGTAATTAGAGTTTTATCGGCATTTTTAAGCTGTAACCTTTTAAACTCATCCATAATATTTTTGCTAAGAAAAGGCGACATTACCAATAGCTTGTGATAGGTATTGAATAGCTCCGTATACTTCTTGGTATATCCTTCGTAAATACCAAGCGGAATAAAATAAAAATCATCAAAGTGATTGTCGTTTAACTGAAACTCTATTTGCATAAGCTCATCTATAAGTTTTTTCAAGCTCCGCTTCTTAACGGACATTTTTTCAAAGTGGCTTTCCATTCTTTCATGCAAGTACTTCATAAAAGCAACAAGCGATTCATTTTTAATCACAGCTTTGCCGGTTGGTTTGCCATCCATACATATAGCGACATCCCAGCTTCGATCAAAAGTAAGATTCCTGCTTAATACCAATATCCTATATATTACTTCTGCATTATCGTCTTCATATTTTACAAGCCAAACTTTGGGATGAAATGACTTGTTATTTTTTGCCTTTACCATGACTATATTATTTTCGAGAAGAGGAAATAATTTATTTTGCGTTGCCGGTACCTTTATTTGCCCTGCTTCACAAAATATGAGCATTTTATCTGTAACTTTACGAAGTGCTTCTAAAAGGTATATAGGACTGTCAGATAATTTGCTGTCTATGTCTTCATTCAACCCCAAGGAGATACTCATGCCTATAAGAGCTTCTAGGTCTAACGAATACGTTGTGCCGATTGCAAAAGCTGTTTTATAACCTACAGGTGGAATAAGCATTTCACTGTAGTCGAGCCTGTCTGAATTTGTTCTAAGCATCCATCTCACCCAGCCCTTCAAAGATATCACTAATAATTCTCTGGGTATTGTAAAAACGATAATATAATTTCCCCATGTTAATTAGCTTACCGTCATATTGATACATATTTTCATTTATAAGTTTTGAACGACTTGCCCCTTTTAGCTGCTTTTCACGAGCAATTATTAGCTTGTCCAATTCATCCTCATCGTACAGGGTATTTTGATAGGCTCTGAGAAAATGCCGCAAATTCAGGTTTCTTACCTCGAGCCTAGCAAACATGCGGTCCAGTTCGATTTGGGGTATATCATTTTTCCATGACTCCCACGCTTTAAGCACTTCCTCGTCTTCTCCTTTTGTAAAAATCACATTATAGCGAATCTGTGCGCCATAAATAAATTGAGCAAAATTTCTAGCTAAAATATAATCGTTTTTCATCATTTCCGGCATAACTGGAATGAGCTTATCAAGATCATTGAATGAAGCATATTCGCAAAAATCGCTCCGGTTCTCACGCAGAACCAAAGCCATTAAACTATCTTTCGTATTAGGCATCGTTATTATTTTTTGTTTTAAGAAGAATGCTTCTTCTTGCGACAAATCAATATTTAATCCTTCGCGCCAGTTTTGCATCGGTACCGGAATCCGCCAAAAATTAAACATCCCATCGACACCATCTGCGTCATCTGATGTCTCGTCGCTATTTCGCTTATTGTTGCCTGCGCTTCTAATTTTTTGTTTGTTATCCCTAACTGTACAAAATGCTTTCGCGTATTCGGAAAGAGTTAATCCCTGGTTTGCAAAAATGCCGTATGTTTTTAAGGCATTCCAATATATACTCGACGGCTTCCGTTTTAACTTTTCCCTGGCTTCTACACCGATAACACCTTCTGCGTCATCGTTATCAAGAATATCAATTAACTCTGTTTCCTTCTGATCCAAAAGGCTTAAAAATTCATGCGGATTTATGCTCATATATTTTTCTAATTCAAGCATTATGTATGGAACAACAAATAAATATTTAGCCCTGGTCTGGATTGTTGAAGTACCAGGGAACAAAATGTCTGCAAAACTATCTCTAATAATTCCTATACCTAACTCATCAAGCGCCCCTGGTTCGGATAAAAGTCTTAGCACACTAAGAACTTTACCACGCTGCTCTTTTGAGAAATCTATCCAACCAATCTTCATGCGAATCCCCCACTAAATCGTTTGTTATTATAATTATGCAAAACTTATAATCTCAGATGCCATGGATACACCTTGCAAGACGCTCCTTAGTTTCATAAATAATTATCCATATGTATATTTTATGATACAAAGCACAACAACTCGCTAGCTCTTAAAAAGAGAGCTAGCGAGTTGTTTTATTCTACCCCTAGTGCTTTAAATACAGCGTCTTCCGCAGTCTGATAAAAAATAATATTGAAACAACCAATAAGATCGGCAGGAACAGTTGCTAGATCAACAGCCGAAGTAATTGGCAGCAATACTTTCTTAGCTCCGCTGTCCAGACATACTTGTAGCGTGTTGGCAAGTTCATCAACCTTCTTAATTGTACCGCCAATACTCAGGTCACCAAGAACTACGGCTCCGCTAATAATGGGTTTATGCAATGCAATAGAACAAATAGCGACTACAGCAGGCAATGTTAGCAGCTTAGTCATGCCAATACCATTCAAATCTTGAACATTGATTAAATAATCTTTGGTAGTTGTACTAATTGAGCTACTGATATTCCTGCCGCTGGCCTTCAGATATTTATACGCAGTATCGACCGCTTCTCTAGCTTCACGATCAGAACCAATACCTGTTTTTTCAAACTTACCAGTACCAGCTGTCATTTGCATTTCTAGTTTGAAAACACCGATCATACCAGATTTACCATGAGAAACAGTGTAAACATGTCCTGGATTTCCAATACCTTCCGGAATCAACTTGCCACCGCCCTGTTCTGGCACCGAAACATATTCTTCATTGAATGTTTCGTTATCAATATAAGAAAAGTTCACATCATAGAATTCCATACCGCCAATTTTCTTCATCTGTTCCTTAACCCGGCGGCGCATCTCTAAGGCAAAACGCAAAATTCCTTCCACGTTCTCTTTGGTAAATTTACCATCAGGATAAATTAGCTTAACTAATCCTGACACCGTTTTCTTGACTGCAATAACGTCACGCTGGTTTAGATTATTACCCAGTTTGAAGTATTTTTCATAGGCATCCGCGTAAGATATTTTTCTTAATTCGCGCATTATTTCGGAAAAATAATCAGTTATAAATCCAAAGCCATCAGTAAAATATTGCGGCCTGTACTTAGGGATTTCCCACCCCGGTATATAGCAGTGCAAGCGATCTAAAAAGGCAGTGTCGTTAGCCATTGACTCCGGGAATGGCTCAAACAAGTGCGATGTTTTCAATATAACATCTACGCTTTGGTTAATATTTCCCACAAAAACCATGGAGGCATAGGCATTTTTCTCTTCTTTGCCACGGGCAAAAGATCCTGACGCCATATAATCTTTCATGATCTGCACGCCGTCTTGATCTTTGAATTTGATGCCTGCGACCTCATCGAAAGCCACGCAATCCCACATTCCAACAAGACCAACAGTTCTGGTGCTCATATTATAAAACAAATTAGCAACCGTCGTTTGTCCGCCAGATACCAGGATACTGTTAGGCGAGATTTCCTTATAAATATGCGACTTACCTGTACCTCTTGGTCCAAGCTCACAAAGATTATAATTATTTTCAATTAATGGGATTAATCTTGCCAGATGCAGCCATTTGACACGCTTATCAAACTGCGTTGGCTCCATGCCTGTACTTCTAAGTACTAAATCAATCCATTCTTCATCAGTAAAGCTTTCCCTAGCAGTTTTAACTTCATTAATATCAATGCTTGGCATTTGAATTGGCGTCAGATTGCGAATGACAAAAGGATAGTTGTGGCCATTATTGGGGTCATAAAAATATTCCATCTGCACAATGCACCAGATGCCACCGCAAAGTAATCTTTCATAGTCTTTAACATACTTCTCATTAACTGGAACACTTTTTATGCCAAGATTAGAAAACTCTGCCTCATATACGTCGTCAACATAATTCAGTTTAACTGATACCTTGTCAATTACCGTATAGCTTCCCAATTCACGTAGCTTGGAAATAATCTTCTGCGCTTCATCGGGGCGCACATAATTCTCCGCAAGAATTTGCTTCACATTCTTAACGCCAGCTTCAATTTCATCATCATTTCTCGATGAACAATACATGCCTAGGAGATATTCCAAAACATAAACAGGAACATTAGCTCCTTCTTTAATCTTTTTAGTTAAATCTTTACGGACAATTTTCCCGGCAAAATAAGTATACAGCTTCTCATTAAATATTTCCGTTTGATTGTTTGTTGTAATTGTTGCATTGAATTCTAGTTCGCTCAAGTTATCACCGCCTTAGACATTAAATCCAAAATCGTTAGCAAAAGCTATATCCATGACAACATCGTAACGCAAAACTTCCAAATCATTCTTCATATCATAAACAACAAGATAATATTTCTTAGACCTATCATACTGCTTGTTTTTAAAAGTGAAACGCAGTCGGAAAATTCTCTTTTGGGGGTTAGCATCCTTTTTATCAGCAACGTACACGCACTCACTAGAGATTTTTTCATTATTCTCAGAAATAAATAATATCTTATAGGTAGTTGCTTTTACTACGTCACTGATTGGCTCCGATTGAATAAAATCAATGGAAACAATGAGATTCGTGATTTTCTGAACCATGCTCACCATTGCAATCTGAGCCGTTCTTGTCTCAGTATGGTATTTCTCTGTATGAATATCAATAACTGGAACAAGCATCTCCTGAGGTGATGAGCCGCCATGAACATAATTCTGGCCGCCACCGGGAAACTTGAACACGTGAGAATTGATTGGGAATGATATGCTTCGTTTGTCATCATTTCCCAACACGGATCCCAATGACAAGGATGCCACGCCATCGTCAGTAATCGCCGTGTCTGAGATAATAAAGCGACGATTCACAAAATTTCCTTTTCCGGAAATTCCACCAATTTTGTCACTCTCGACAAGTTTATCACGCTTATAAATAAACCCATGATCAGCTGTAACAATAAAGTGATAAGTACTAACCTCGACAGACAGTCGCTTGATCAAAGAGTAAATCTCTTCAATCGCTTCCGCACAAGCAATAAAAACTTCATGTTCTGTAGTAGCTTTGTCGCCTCGGGCATCAATCTGATTATGGTAAACATAGACTACATCCATACCGTTAAATATCTGCCGCAGTTCGGCCCGTTTCATCATTTTAAGCTCGTCAAACTGAACACAGCGGCTGTTCGGCACGTTGCCTTGCAGAATAACTTCCCTCTGCTTTAGATCATCACAAGTCACACCGTCAACTAATACCTTGAAATCGTTGGATATTTCTAGATTCTTATGCGGCAAGAGAGCCGCCATGCCTAAACGGGTATAAGATGGCAGAACACCCATCATGGCATCCAGAGTTGCTGTACATTTGGCATCTTCTTGCAATTTTTGGTAAAGACAACGACCTGTTTCATAGCGCAATGCATCTGAAATAATTACGATTACTTTGTCCTTACTGACTTGAATATAGTGATTAAAAAAGTTGCGTTGCAATGGTAATACTGCCATGGAGCTATTAGCGCAAAGCGCGGCGTTCCATCTCGGTAGTGCCTTCGCTAAATACTCGTTAGTATAGATATTCTCAATTAATTCGCGTAATTTCTCATAACCAGAAGTATCAGGAAGCTGGTCATAAGCATAGTAAAATTCCCTGTAATGACTATCAAGCAAACAATCATTTGTCCGGTATTTTTTAATGATTGATTCCAAATCATCCGGGCAGGCATAATTGGCCGCACCTACTAGATGAAAAGCGCTGGCAAGCATATGGTACTCTGTTTTAAATTTCCTGCCAAAATGTTTTTTGCTACGATATTCGCAAATAGCTGGTATGTCCAGACCATTAAGCCTTGCTGCGAGATTCTCGTTGATAAGACGCTCTGTAATCCAACGCAGAAGGAAATTGTCAATTACCGCAAAGGTGTCACATTCAAGCAAATCCTCCGGCTGATAATTTTCGAACGCAGCTACAACTTTAATGTCAGAAGCAATAAGAGCGGAAATCTCATCATAACGTTCGCGATATAGTATGTTGTTCATCAAGTTATCCATGAAAGCAATGATATTGCCTGCCTTATACAAGACAAAATTCTGCCAGCTTTCAGGAACTTCTCTTTTTAAATATTTGGTAGTATAGGTTACAAACATGGCAATGACTAGTTTTTCTAAAGTTGGTTTTACATCGTTATAACCAAACTGCTCTTCGCAAATCCTCCAAAATGCAGATAACAGATCATATTTTTCAAATTCGGCAAGCAGCTTATTGTCTTGAAACTCGTCTTCCAGCATAATTGCACGCAGCACTTCATCAAAGGAAGCCGTACGGGTTTTACAAAGCACACTCATCAAAGCAACTTCAATGCTTTCCTGGGTGAAATTCTCGATCTCAAGATCATAAAATTTCTGTGTCCGATCCTTTGAACCGAAAAATTTAATATATTTCTGAATAACCGGTTTATACTTTTCTTGAATACCTAGGTCGACTACCAATAACGACACACGGTCGGCAAAGAACTGCTTCGAATATAACAGCGTATCTTCCAAATGATTGTTCCGTACAGATGGCTTGGGAAAAGGTGCGTAAATCAAGTAGCTGGTTTCTGGCTCTACACGCTCTAAAAAATATTTGGTATAGAACTGGTTATCCGGCTCCAAGTGATAAACTTTAGCTCCTGGCAACTCCAATGTATCAATGTCATCAACAAATTCAGCCTTCTCGTCATACCAGAAGACCAGTTTTCGATTATCGCCAGAGAACTCATTATTTAATTTATCCGTAATTTGCTTCAAGTTTAGTTCGGCCATCATCTTGCCCCCAACATTCTTACTTTTTATGCGACGAATATTTTATATATTAAAAACATAATCGACAATATCTAAATCAAATTGTTCTACGTTAAGTTTAGCTTGCTTTAATTCAATATGCTGTAATTCAGATTTTGATCTTATTGTATGCAATATTTTTTCTTTATTTTCAATATTCATATTTTCGCCGATAATAATTTGTTTCAACGCTTCAGGTGGAAATTTAAATAAGTAAACTGGCGGTGAAACATTCTCATTTTTGTAATCTGCGTACAGCAGAGGAGCCAAAATTCTCCATTCGCTTTCATATGACCATTCAATATTTTTTGTAAGAAATATATCTTCCATTGAAAGTTCCGTCATTTTTTTTGGAACTCTGTCTTTTTGCTCATGATATTCCACTTGCCTCAAATAATAGAACTCATCACTTTCACTTCTTTTCTGGTGAAAATATGGATGTTCTGAATCAAAGCCCAAAACAAATCCTTTATGGCCCACAGCGTAATGAGCCCACATAGACATATTATTTGGCTTCTCAGTTAGTGAAAGAACACCTATCTTTCGGTCAAAAGCACACCTTATTGAAGTTTTAATGTCTGGAGTTGCTGACTTTATTAAAGTTTTGAACTCCTCATATGCATTTGGTTTTTCTTGATTTACGCGTTTAACAAAATTTTTAAACGTCACCATTTTTCTAATATTTAGAGGTAGTTGTTTATATTGATTCTTGAGTTCTTTTAAAAATTCTTCATGGAATGTTTGTTCCATTTCATACTCTGATGTAATTGCATCAAATACAATTTTGCCTTCAAGTGGATCATTTAATGCTTCTGGTTGCGTGTATCTAATCATAAAATTTTCAATAATATCTATGCGTTCTGGCGTTAAATATTTATATAATAGCATTCTATCACCTATCACTTTGTATATATTATAGCGTATGCTATATTTTCGCTAATACTTCCAGCTTCTTGCCATCCGTTCCGGTCTGTACTTTGTCATAATTCACCTTAACACCGTCATCTAAATCGATAGGAATACGGGCAAGTGCCAAATGAGCTATCTTTTCGTCGTAGTCTTTGGTTTCCTTGAGCTGTTTGATCAGCTTATCCTTGCGCTTTTCGGCAGCGGCTACTTCACGGGCATTGGTGCTATTATCGATGGTTTCCTGCATCCGAATGATTTCGCGTTCATAAATACGTTGCATCTTATGCAGATAATCAATACGCAAGTTGCCGATGGTATTTTCGTCGTATCGGTGCATATAGATCAATGCTTTAAAACCATCGGCCTTGCCACTGTCAAAGAACCAATAGATTGGTCGTTTTTGATATATCTTACAATGGTCCTTAAAAAAGTCCTTCACAAAATAATTGCGGATAATCTCCCGGGAGGTATTTCCCCTATTGCCTAATGCTTTGGCTATGAAATCGAGATTTTCTTCTAATGTTTCTGAGCCATATACTTTTTTGACAAAGGCGACGAACAGGCCTAGGATATCGTCTTCAAAATATCCCTCGTCAGTAATCAGCAGGATATTGTCCTTATCCGGAATAAAGGTTCTGTATTTGTTATCATCCCAGTGACCACCTGCATAAGCAAGGCCATCTATATCAAGGCTGTAGCGGCCGAACATGCAGCCAACGGCATAAGAAATAAAACTACGGATGTCACGTCCTAAATCTGCTTTACGAATAGTAACGTCTTTGTCATCAAATTCTGGAGTCAGTTCATTTTGCAAACCGTAAATCTCAATGAAAAGACGGTTGAGTTCTTCTTCGTTGGTTTTTAGCTGATTGAACTGGGATTCGGCCAATTGTTTCCACTGGTTAAAACTCTCACTGATATCAACTGTACCACAGATTAATGGATGCTTTATAAAATCCCATGAAGTTTCAAATGAATCCCAATCTTTTTTTGATAAGATAATATTTTGAAGTACGATTTGATCTATTTGAGTTTTCAACTCCTCGGAAATTATAACCGGGACTCTGCCTATATCCCCTGGTTGATAATTAAGTGTTGGCGATATCGACATCAATTCTTTTGTTACTTTCGAGTTTAGCAAACCTTGAATATACTGCAAATTATACTCTGAAAATAAGCAACACCCTCCGTTATCAAAAAGAAATCCATAGTCAAAATATCGTAAACTCAAGTTGCCAGACGTGACCGTAGACCATGTTATGCCTTTTTCAAAATAGTAATCTTTATTTCTTAAATTGGACCCTGAAAAAGCTCTTAATGTATTCCCCTTATTACTCCAATTAAGCACGTATTCATTATTTCCATACCATTTTCTAAATGCTCCGCCTTTATTGTACGGAAACCATTTTTTGTTTACAAAATCACTTGTTATAACCTGCTTCCCACTTGGAATAAATTGTTTATCACTAGACACCTCAAACCACAAACGAAGAAATGTGTTATTATCCCCTGTATCAATGCCTTTACATGGTTTAGCTATATCTAATATACAAGTATTACTATATGATTGCAGAATTCTATCACTTACCCAATATGCAATTGGCATCCCTGGAATTTTCGAGAAATTTTCAGCGCTGGTTTCATAGAAATAACCACAATTTTTGTCTACAATGGCTTCCAGTGCTTTTTGTTTTTGAACTTCCATCCCTCCCTTGTAATCTTCTAACCTAATATAAAACCCATTATTTTTATGACGTCCATTAAATAATATAAAAGAACAAATATCTACAGTAGCTTCTTTAAAAAATGCACCTTTAGCCATTTGAATTAAACTAATGATACTTTTATTCATCATGATATATTCTCTAAGCTTTTCAAAACTCTTAATGAACATCCATACATTTGGCGTCATAAACGCAGAGTAACCATTAGGCTTGCAATAATCAAAATTACGGTACATAAAAACACTGAACAAATCACTGCTATACGGCTTGAACTCATTAATTACAAAATCTTTCAGATGACTTTCAAGCTTGTTCATATAAGGCGGATTTGTACAAACCACCGTATATTTCTTTGACATGATTTTTGCCTGTTGCACTAAGCTGTGCATGATATTAGCAGTGTAGCTAAACTGAGTCGATAAGAACAGATCAATAGGCGCAACCTTTTCACAATCTCGCAAGTAAACTTCAAATGCACAATAATCTTTTTCGGCAACTATTTGCAAAGAACCTATTCCCTTTGCATGACGATATTGTCTTATTAAGTATTCACCAATTGCATCAAGCTTGCTATCAATGGTAACGCCGTCTTGTGCAAACGCTGAAATCTCATTACTTTCCTGAATCGCATATACATTGGGCGAAACATCCAAAGTCAGCACACGACGATTGTAACTTCTCGCTTTCATCATAACCGCAAAATAAGCCAACTGATATGCACGATCATCAATATCCAAACCGTATAGATTATCTTGCAAAATAAATACAGCTGCATCCCTATCAGAATAGCCGCATTCACGGTAAATTTCCATCAAAACATCAAAAGCATACACCAAGATATGACCGCTTCCCATGCAAGGGTCAAAAAAAGTCAAATCCTTCGGTTCCACTTTTTCATCAATGTGTGTAATGTCCTCAGTCTTAGACGTAACAAAAAAGTCAAGCTTTTCTCTTAACTCGCTTTTCGGATTCCGTTCTATCCAGTATCGACCAAGAGAGTTATCTACCATATAGCGAACTACCCAATCCGGGGTAAATAATTGAGTGGCAGCTGGAATATCCTCTTTTTTAATATACCTCATGTTTAAAATATCAATAACTTCATCATGTTTCTCAGAAATATAATACTGATACAGCCAGCCGATGATCTCTACTTGGCCTTCCTTGGACACGTTAAAGTCATCTTCAGAAATGTCATGAACAAGACGATACACTACGCCATCCTTATCAGTAAAAGCTACATTCAAAAGCAACTCGGTATAGTCATTGGTCTTTTCAAACAGATTTGGCAAAATGGCATTAAGCGTATTACACTGTTTGATAAAAAGCATGCGGAACAATTCATCCAGCTTATTATCCTGTTTTAACTGCATGATTCGATCTTTTTCATAAGGGAGAAACTCCAAGTCGGTGTCAAACGGGTTGGTCACCAAGTCGGGTTCATCTTTCCCTGCACTTTCCGATGAGAGCACACGAACGTGAGATGGAAGATAGTCATTAATCTCCATGAATCGCACTGCTATCAAACGGTTAAACCAAGTATAGGCAACTTCTTCGACAACCGACTTATAAGCAGTCGAATAATCAGACTGCTTTTCTTTTTCTCTGATAACAACTGCAAGTGCTTCGCGTTGCCTGATCTCAATACCGGAAATTGAGTATGGCTCTTTGGTACCGATGTCAAAGAACTGCACACCAGATGTTGACTGTGGCAAAGGATTTTTAATTCCCTTCTCTGAAATGCCGAGTAGTCCAGCTTTATAGGTAATATCTGCGATCAGCTTATTTCTTGCCCAGATTGCAAAGTTTTTTATAGCGGTTTTGTTCATTGCCTATAGCTCCTTAAAATTCAACATTAATGATAGTATTTTCTTCAATCTCTTTTATGAGCTTAGCTCGCAAAGCTGCCATGTACTTATCAACGTCCTGCTCTGTTTCAATTTGCCATGAATTAGCCACATTGACAGTTTTGATACTGATGTTCTTTTGTTTCTTGACCTTCGTCTGCTCTAGAGAAGCAACATCATTTCCTTTTGTTCCATAATCAGTGGTTTCCTCCGCTGCCTTTTTTGCTTTTGCTATAGCAATCTGCTCGTCTTTCTTGGTCATTTCATTTAGCAAGCGCAATTTTAATGCATCTGCTTCCACTTTCACATTCTGCAAAGTGGCCACATTGTTGCAGGATTTAGCCTTGTCATAGATTTCTTGGAAGAGTTTTTCAAATCTATTATATAACTCTTCTTTATATTCCTTAGAATCCAATACTTTAAATACTCGTTTTTCTGCATCGTTAATAGATTCCAGCACTGGGGTCTCCATGTCCTCCAATACTTTTGAATAGGTATCATTAAATCGATCTAAAAGCTCTGGCAGCTTCGGTATTTCTGAGTACGGCATATCTTTTTGCAAAATCAATTTAATTGCAGCAACAGCTTGTTCAACCTCATCATCAACAATGAATGTCTTACTATCATCATAGATAGCCATCAGCTTCAAGCCCTTTTCAAAGATGGCTTTCTGTTCACCTGCAAAGAATGCCTTCACTGGTTCATAGTCCTCGGCAAAATCTAGGCAAGCGTCTCGATCACTTTGAATTTTCTTAAAAAATTCCATAGGTGATTCGATTTGGATGATTGCACGAAGCAAAGCTTTACCTTCTGACACGACCTTCTTGCCTGGAAGGACAGTTTCCTTTTGCATGATTTCAAGCTTTTCGAGTTCGGTCAGGACATTCTGGCTATAACTTTGGAATGAGCGCATCATTGAGTCATCGTCATCATTGATACTTGATACTCGGAATAGCTCTTTCATAACTTCACGAACAACCTTCTTCTGATTATCATTTGCTTTTTCGCGGCGTTCTGTCAGCAACTTTTCCACATAATCCTTCTTGGTTATGTAGCGGACAAGCTCGTCCTCGTTCTTATTCAAAAATGTAATACTGCTGCCATTTACAGTGAATGCAATGTCGCCATTTTTGAACAACTTAGCCACTAACCACTCCACATCGTCCTCCACAAAGCCATAAGGAGCTTTCATAAAACGTTCTAAAAGACTTTTCATAGAAGTTTTCAAGTGCGCCGTGGAATTCATGGAAATGAAATTTAACACGTCATTGAGGGCATTAATGTTGGGCTCTGTTCCCCCCTGCAAATTTAGCTCCTGCTGCTTGGATTTTTTGAATAATTCACGAATGTTAGTTTCTCCCATGGCTGCGTCGATGTATGTCAGCTTATGATAAACAGCTGAAACCAAACGTGCCAGGGCATCATTTATCCTCGAGTTTATGTCTTTATTGGCAATCGTCGCTTTATCACCGTTTACATAGACATCCGCTTGTTTCATAGCCTCTATCAAAAATAACTTTGCATTGGCGTTACGTTCTCTCATCTCTACTTTTTTAGCTTCTTTGATAGTTTCAAATTTGGTTAAAGTGTTAGAAGTAGTATGCCTCAAATATTTTTCTATTTTGAGTGCATTTCTCAGTTCATCTATAAATGTTGCATCTTTTGGCAAAACAACTAAAACTTCTTTGCCCTGTCCAGAGAGCGCACGTAGGGCATATTCATCATCACCGTAATCGGACTTGGGCGTAAGTATGCGAAGGCCTATATCATGATTTTGATTGGATTTATATGGCCGGTCGTCTACTAGCTGGTTGAAGGCAAAATTGTACCGCCCGTTAAAAGCTGGATAGCGATATTTCTTATCTGTAAAAATATCTTCAAAAATCAGTTCTGAAACCTTGCCCAGCACTTCAGGTAACTCAACGTTTTGTCCTTCAATTTCTCTATTTATCTCTTGTTCTTCATCAGTTAAGAAAACGTAGATGTCACCGTTTTTTTGCACAAGCATCTGACGGACAAGAACTTTCAGGGCTTCTTCCACCTTCTTTTTCAACTCTATACGGTCGGCATCAACATCATCAATCATCAGGCTGGTAATGTTTTCAACATTGGCTGTGATTTCTTTGACATATTTAATCATAAAAAGCGTCTTCAATACATTAACATTAAAACATTCTTCAGTATGATCCGGATTAATATAGTCATTTTCCAGAGCGCGAATTATTACCCCTTTATGGCTGTGATCAAGAAATTGGTGCAGGGCATCGTAGAAAACGTTGAATGGAATAATTGCTCCAGTATCCTTGTACATCATCTTCATTGCTGATTCCTTGAAGAGTGAAAGCATGGAGCGTTCACCTTCAGAAAGGTGTTTGCCAGAAGCGCCATGAGTACGAATGGAAGTCAGTACACTAGCCAATAAATTAAACTGATATGGTACGAATGGGTATACTGCTGCAAAATTCTTGTCATCTGCATATAATTTTTTCTCTACACCATCATTGAATACAATCAGGTTTTTTATAATAGTTGCTTTTTGTTCATATAGCAATTTAAGTGTTTGTTCTGAAGTAGGCTTTTTAGCTAAAATTCTCTTCTTAATAACTTCGTCAACATTAGCGGAGGACAAGGACAGACGTGTATCAAATCTGCCTTGAATCTTAGAAAAGTCATTGCTTCTGAGTCCCATATCCTTGGCAATAGCGTCAATATCCTGCTGACTGGTTACAACAACCCACGCTTTGCCCTGACAGGCTGTTCCTAGATCCTCTGTAACAGTCTGGAGGTTTAGCATCAGTTTGGAGTCATCACCTATATACTGGCCGATTTCATCCACCAGGAATACTACATGATGGTTATTGCCCTTGCGATCTATGTATACTTTTACCAACTTGGCAAAATCTTCAATGCTAATTTTATAGGTTTCTGTTGCCTTTTCGCACCAATTGCGTGCGGAAGCTTTACTCATAAAATCCATTTCATCTAGGACATCGACGATATTATCCTGAATGAAATCGAACTTATGACGAGAATCTGCCCAAGATTTGCCAAAATCAGCATGAAATTTTTCTTTGAACTCTTCATAACGCCCTTCTTCGGCAAGAGTGCGCTCCAAATCAGCCAAAAAAGGCATAGAGCCGCAAAAACCCTGCATTTCATTGAACACTTTTAAAAACACTGAAACAATAGCATCTTTAGATTGCTTGCCAGTCATATCGCTTTTAGAATCTATATTGAAAAGGACTACATCCGTGTGGTCAGAAATATTAGCAGCAAGTCTCATATCAGCCAGGACCATTGCATCAGTAATCTTATTGTCGTCGGTAAAATATTCCAAGGCCTTTTTACCGTTTACTTCTCTGTTCTCTAATAAATATGACAAAATTTTTAAGAAGTGGGATTTACCACTGCCAAAGAAGCCGGAAATCCAAACACCCATCTTATCCGTATGGCCATTGATACCTTTTTTGTAACTAGCAAAAAAATCGGCAAAATGCTTCTGTAATTCGCGGGTGACAACATATTCTTCCAATTCTTGGCGAACGTTTGTGTCATCGTCTTGTCCAACCTTAATAACGCCTTTAATGTCCCGGTCAATATCCTTGGCAAACAGTTCCTTTAGTATCATCACATTCCCACTCCTTTAATCTACAAGCCGAAAAGCTCTGTAATAATTGTCATCTTTTATAGTGCCAAATAGAACTAACTCCTGCCCATCATACTTTCCTGGATAGAACATAACCACAGGAACACGATCAATGGCCTGGTGAAGATTGTTTAACACCTTGTGAGAGCGTAACAGCGGATAACACTTGCCCACTCCTACAAGAAATACAACTGCATTTTGGGGAGTATTTTCTTGAATATGTTTTACAATTAAGCTATCTTTATCATTAACTTGCAATAGATTTCCTACCGCTCTGACAATTCTCTCCATACCATTTTTCTTTTCAAACTTGAAGCATTGCTCTAAAAAACCTTCCCGCTCTAAAAGATTTATAACAATATCATAAAGATCAAAAACAGCCAGGTCGAAACCGTCTATACCCTTACTGTTTTTTGCTTTCATATATTGAATGCGCTCGCGCACAACTAATTCCTGCTCAGCCGGATAATCAAAAACATAATAGCCGACTTCATTTCCCAGGCCTTTATTCTCCCTGAAGCTTGGCTGCTTAATAATCTTTTCAACCAGATCCAGTCGTTCTTCCAAACTTGCCATCATTTCACCCCCGTCAAGGCACGGAGTGTTATTTCCATACTGTTAGCCTTCAAGCATTCTTCCAAAGCCTTATCAAGAATTGGCTTTACAATGTTCCTTCTACCTACAGACTGACCAATCAAACCAGCTTCCATAAGCAAAGTCTTGTAACAAGCGCCTAACCGTTTCAAGGTGTAATCCGTCCACTTTGCCACTTTTTCATTCTGCATTTGCTTGTTTTTGAAAAAAATCCCTATGTCGCTGTCAGCCAATTCAGTGGCACCAAGAATAAGCTTCTCGCGATATACCTCGTACACAAAATCAAAAAATAAGCTGTCGGTCTCCATTATGGCAATCAGCGCAATCAGTTTCTGATTGGAAATATCACTCTTTTCAAATAGAGTGTAAAAAGAAGAATCCAGCCCTTGCACACGAGTTGATACTGTATTGAATATTTGAATAGCTCGTGCCTGTGTTGGGGCTCTAAAAATATTTTCCGCTATATTACTTTGCTTAATTTCCACTAATGATTTGCCACTATTTATAAGTTCAATAACTTTGCGAAATTCGGCAAACCAAAAGGAAAGCTTAACCATCCCTGCGCTATATTCTTTGCGTTTTATCATATTAGCCTCCATAGTATCTTATATTATTCTACAGGTTTTACTGTACGATTGTCAGGACTGCTGACAACTTCAACAATGTCCCCAAAATCACACTTGAGGATTCTACATATTTTGACCAATACTTCCATTGATACGTATTCGTTATTTGACAGTTTGGTCATAGTATTTGGGCTAATTCCAGTAGCTTTACGCAAATCTATTTTTTTCATACCCTTATCTATTAGCAGTTTGAATAATTTGTTGTAACATACGTCCATGCCTAGCACCTCAACAATTATTATTAATCACACATGTCAATTATAACTCTTTATTTCCCATAACAACAGCAATTTGATATATATTCTTGCGAATAATTATTAAGTTAATGGTAAATATAACTTTTGAGCATATACCCAATAACATTATTTTTTACAGAATATACCGAAAACTTTACAAAGATGCTATTATATAGGTAGATATACTTTGTTTGCTGCAAGGAGGGGGTTATCTTATGGGAAAATTTCTAATCAAGAAAGCTGTCGGCGGTTTCAAATTCGGTTTAATAGTCGCCAATGACGAAATCATTTTGAACTCAGAAATTTATTCTTCGGAGGCCGCTTGCCGAGCCGGTATTGACAGCGTCAAAAAAAATGCCCTCATCGCCAAGATTGAAGACCAGACGGTTGAGGGACACAAGGTATTGTCGAATCCGAAATATGAAATTTTCAAAGATAAAAAAGATATGTTCCGCTTCCATCTGAAAGCACGCAATGGTGAAATCATCGGTGCTTCAGAGAGCTACGCGAAAATGGAAAACTGCCTGATGGGCATCGAAATCATCCGCAAATATGCGTTGGATGCCAGAATTGTGGAGGAAACATGATTGGGTTTGATGAGAAAGTCGAAATCACTAGTCTCGCTGATGAAATTAAAAGCAATCCTATGCTGCTGAGCGCCTACCGTGATGATCCGGTCAACACGATAGTGGCCTTGCTGCCGCACGATCTGACTGCTGATCAAGCCGTCATCGTCATTAATGGCGTACGTGCGAGACTGGAAGGCGATGGTCCTTCCAAAGAAGTTGATACCGAAATAACTAATTTCCTGGGAACCTGAGGACTATATATGACAAAGACCTGCACACAAATTTGTGCAGGGCTTTTAGTTTGCTGTTTATCGCATCTCGCGTCCGTGCGTCTAGGTTGGCAGTAATAGCGGTGACACTTTGTCG
>JBFWIF010000033.1:0-23093 GCA_050256135.1 Acidaminococcaceae bacterium
TTTTTTAGTTTTATTGGCAGAAGGAGTAGTTTAAAAGTATAATAGGGGTGAACAGATGAATATATATTTGATAAGCATTTTAGGGTATGCGCTTTTACTTATAGGCATTGGTTGGTTTATAGGCAAACATGTTAAGGAAGCTTCTGATTTTTTTGTTGGTAATCGGAAATTCAGTTGGCGTTTGCTATTTACTACTTTAATTGCTGCCAATATAGGAGCGGGTTCTACCGTTGGCGTTACAGGTCTGGCATTCAAACATGGTGTATCAAGTTGGTGGTGGATCGGCTGTTCCGCGATGGGATCACTTATTCTTGCTTTTTTTGTTGGGCCTAAGGTATGGAAAATAGCTAAAAAGTATAATCTCTATACAATGGGAGACTATCTTGATCTTCGCTATGCACATGCGTTTCGAGCTATCATATCGAGCATGATGGTTGTAGGTACTTTAGCTTTGTTTTCCGGACAACTTATAGGCATTGCATGGATTCTTGATGTTGTTGCCGGCATTGAGAAACCAATTGGAACAATAATTGGGGCAGTAGTAGTTACACTTTATTTCACGGCCGGTGGTGTGCTATCTGCTGCTGTTGTTAATATTGTTGAATTAGTGGTAATTTTCGCAGGTTTTTGTTTAGCGGCTCCGTTCGCCCTGAGCGCAGTTGGTGGATGGTCAGGATTACAGGTCATGGTTGGTGCAAATTTAGCTGAACCGGTAAAAACTGCTGCTTATTTTGCCTGGGATGGTATCGGCACCACAACCATAATTGGTTATTTTCTTATGTTGGTGCCTGCTTTTTGTATTTCGCCGGGTCTTATAGGCAAAATTTATACCGCAGAAAACCCAAAAGCAGTTAAGGTAGGTACAGCACTCAACGCTTTGGTCCAGTTTGGGTTTGCTTTTTTACCGATGATTTTGGGAATGTGCGCTTTTGCAATGTTTCCCGATTTGAAAAATCCGGAATTAGCACTTCCTACTGCTATGAAGGAACTCATGCCTTTTGGTGTTTCTGCCTTGGCTTTAGCGGCTATTTTTGCTGCGGAGGTAAGTACTGCAGATGCTGTTTTGTATATGCTTTCATCATCAATTTCTAACGACTTATATAAAACTTTCCTCAGGCCGGATATATCCGATAAAGAATTATTAAAATTTAGCAGAATCGCTACGATTATATGTGGACTTTTAGGAATTTTAATAGCTTTATGGATGCCAAACATCATTACCGCTCTCAAGATTTTTTATTCCTTAATGACGGTTTCAATAGGGGCACCGTTTCTTTTTGGATTATTTTGTGATAAAGCTTCGACAAAGGGAGCCTTTATTTCAGCAATAACTGGTGTAGCCACAACTTTAGTTTTACAATTTGCCAATGCAGGTAAAGGGTTATGGATACTCAATGCAGCATCGACAGGAACTGTTGTTGCGGTGCTAATGATGTTTGCCAGTTTATACTTATTTCCGAATAAAAAGGTTATATCCTAAATTTTGCCGAGGAGGATTTTTATGAAAAAATTATGTACAGCAATAGCGGTTATTTCCATTGCAATGTTTTTTTCTGGAACTGTGCAAGCCTCCGGGGAAAAATCGACTTCGATGTATGAGCAATCGACTTCAATAGTTGTTAAAAATTCGGACAAGCAAAAAAAAGCATCTCCAGTTGCGCAAAATAAAAAAACTGGTGATCATACTATAGTCGGAAAGCAAGTGAATTTGCAGGAAATAAAAACTAACACAACGCATGGAAAAATCTTTGAAATTAAAAAGACCAAGCAAGAGCGTAAACTGCCTGCTAATTACAAAACTATTACGATCACCGGCGAACCTAAAGCTACCGAAAGCCAAGCAATTGCTTTTTTGAAAAAGAATACTAAAGATATGAAATTGAAATTAACGCCGGAAGAGATTGTACGTTTTTATTATAAAGAAAGCGCAAGAGAAGGTGTCAGAGCTGATTTAGCATTATGTCAAGCGCTTTTGGAAACAGGGTTTTTCAAATTCGGTGGTACTGTTAAAGCAAATCAAAATAATTTCTGCGGTTTGGGTACTCTCAGTAAAAGTGTTGCGGGTGCTAGTTTTAGAACACCGGAAATCGGTGTACGTGCGCATATCCAGCATTTGTTGGCCTATTCCACAGAACGCAAGCCAAAGACAGGGATAGTTGATCCACGTTATAACTTAGTCCATAAAATGAGAAAAACTAGTGGCTATTTGACTACGTGGCATTCACTCAATGGCAATTGGGCTATGAGCAACGAATATAGTGAAAAGATTTTTGATTTGCATAGTAAAATGCTTGGTATGCCCCGTGAATAGTAAGTTATATAAAATAAATTGATAGTTTATTCTAGTGCACAGCGGCAAAATATGACTGTGCACTATATCTTTTTATGTTAAAATGGACACAAGAGGTGAAAGTTTATGCATATTGTTTTAGTTGAGCCTGAAATACCAGGAAACACAGGTAATATTGCCAGGCTTTGTGCGGCTACAGGCTGCAAACTTCATTTAGTCAGGCCGTTGGGTTTTTCTGTTGATGATAAATATCTTAAAAGGGCAGGTTTAGATTATTGGAATCTAGTCGATATAAGTTATTATGATTCGATTTATGAGGTGCTAGAGAAATTTAAAAATAATTCTAAGTTTCTCTTAACTACCAAAGCACATAAAAGATATACAGATGTTAAATATGATTCTGATTCATTACTAATTTTTGGTAAAGAAACAGCTGGTTTACCAGAAAAGTTACGTATGGAATATTTGGATTCTTGCGTTCGGATACCTATGATAGCAGAAGCAAGGTCACTCAATTTATCTAATTCTGTTGCAATTGTGGCATATGAGGCTCTGAGACAACAAGATGATTTTGCAGGACTTACCGTTTAGGCGAGGGGGAACAAATAACATGATACTTATTAAAGAATTTGAATTTGATGCAGCACATTATTTGCCGGAATATAATGGTAAATGTGAAAAGTTGCATGGGCATACTTACAAATTAGTTGTCAAAATTGATGGTGTGCCAGATAAGGAAGGCATGGTAATTGATTTTGTGCGGCTGAAGGAAATTGTTAAGGAAGCTGTTCTTAATACGTTGGATCATTCCTGCATTAATGACATATTGCCGCAGCCTTCTGCGGAAAATATCGCTGTGTGGGTATGGAATCAGTTAAAACCAATTTTACATTCCGATAATTATAAATTATATGAAATTGAGGTCTGGGAAACGAAAACCAGCGGAATAGCATATAGGGGGTAAAGAAATGTTAAAGGATGTTCAAGGGGAAACTGATTTGAGGCAAGTTCCATTGAAAAACGTTGGAATTAAAAATCTGCGCTGGCCTATTAGCATGAAAGATAAAGAAAAGGGAATACAAAGCACAGTTGCGACAATTAGCATGGCGGTTGACTTGCCGCACGACATGCGTGGCACGCATATGAGTCGTTTTGTGGAATGTCTTCAATCTTTTGGGCCAGTTACACCATTTGCTCTTGAACATATTCTTGATGCGCTGAAAGAAAAACTGCAAGCAGAGAAAGCAATGCTGGAGCTTGAATTCACCTATTTTATTCAAAAAGAAGCACCTATAACAGGTCAGAAGGCTCCTCTGGACCTTAATTGCCGTTTCAGAGCTGAAAAGGGTGAGGAATTCGAGCTTTATATTTGTGCGGAAATTCCAATTCATACACTTTGTCCATGTTCAAGAGAAATTAGTGTCTATGGCGCTCATAATCAAAGAGCTATCGCCAAAATCGAAATTAATTCCAACGAGATGGTATGGCTGGAGGAATTGGTAACAATGGCGGAAGCAGGAGCAAGTTCACCAATATATTCTCTTTTGAAGCGCCCTGATGAAAAGTATGTGACTGAAACTGCGTATGAAAACCCGCGTTTTGTGGAGGATGCAGTTAGAGAAATTGCTCTGCAGCTGGAGTCTGATAGAAGGATTAAATGGTACAGAGCTACGGTTGAAAGTATTGAGAGTATCCATAATCATAATGCCTTCGCGTGTGTTGAAAAAGGGTGGAAGGTGAACCAAGTATGATTTTGCCAATTACAAGCTGCAATTTAAGATATGAACTGAAAAATATCGGTGTGCATCCAGCGAGCGTAGAGACGTTTGTGAATAAATCTGCTATTATACCTTTAAAGGTTCTTAAAGTGCGTACCCCGGCTGCAAATATTATTAAGCAGGAAATGCTTGCCTGCGGAGGTGACTGTGCTATTCACGCAGGGTGTGTTGTTTGTGCACAGGACCACAGTGATATTTTACTACTGGGTACAAGAAAACATTATCGGCTTTTGTTGCATAAGATGGAAATGATGCCTTATTTTGGATTGCCAAAAATTCGCGAAGAGTTATTGCTTTTTTTGGAAAATGCTCCGCTAAAAACTATATTGGCAGATAACCGTGTTTTGCAATATGATCATGTTGTTGTAATGGGTATTTTAAATATAACGCCAGACTCTTTCTATGCTGGCTCAAGAGTAGGCAGGCTTGACGAAGTCACTAGTCGTGCCGGGCAAATGTTGAGCGACGGAGCGGAGATACTTGACATTGGCGGGGAATCAACAAGACCAGGTTCCGACAGCATTACTGCCATGGAAGAAATTGAACGGATTGTACCTGTAGTAGAAACTTTGCGCAAGGAATACCCTCAAAGTATTCTTTCTATTGATACCTATCATGCGGAAACTGCAAAAGCAGCTATTGCATCCGGAGCAGATATTATTAACGATATTAGTGCTATGGAATATGATGAAAAAATGATAGATGTTGCAGTTAAAACCAATGCGCCGGTTATTCTAATGCATATGCGCGGTACACCCAAAAATATGCAGCAAAATACTAAATATGATAATGTTGTTGAGGAAGTAAGCAAGTATTTAAATGATCGTGCTGAATTTCTCAGGGGGCATGATTTTCCTAAAGAAAAAATAATTCTGGATCCAGGAATTGGGTTTGCTAAAAATGTAGAACAGAATTTAAAATTGATGCAGGGATTAAACGAAATGACAGGCCTTGAATATCCTGTTTTATTAGCCGCTTCCCGGAAATCTACAATTGGCAAAGTACTTGGTGATATTCCTCCTGATGAACGTTTAGCTGGAACAATAGCCACCAGCTGCCAAGCAGTTTATGCCGGTGCCAATATGGTAAGAGTACATGATGTGAAGGAAAATGTGCAGGCTATTCGTATGTTGGAGGCTATCTTAAAATGTCAATAGCCTATATTGCATTGGGAAGCAACCTAGGAAATAGAAAACAAAATATTCTTACAGCTGTTAATTATATGGAACAATCAGGCTTGAAGGTTTTGGCGCTTTCTTCACTGATAGAAACTGAGCCTTATGGCGTGAAAGATCAACCTCTGTTTATTAATGCGGCAGTTAAAATTGAAACCGCTCTTGCAGCAAGTGATTTATTGAAAGCGTTGCTTGCCATTGAATCTATGATGGGCCGAGTGCGAAAAAGACATTGGGGCGAACGTAATATTGATCTTGACCTATTGCTATATGATAATTTAGTTACTAAAGATAGTGAGCTTACTTTGCCGCATCCTGATATGCAGAACCGACTTTTCGTTTTGGCGCCACTTGCTGAAATAGCAGGTGATGTGATACACCCCGTTTTTAAAATCACTATCAATAATATGTTAGATAATTTAATGAGCGGAGATGAAAACCAATGAATTGTTATGTTAACCTCAATAATCTCTTAATTTTTCGCAACTTGCTTGCCGATCCCGTAATCATTGCCCTGAAAAAACCAAAAGAGGTTTCTAATCCGGATTTATATGGTGAACTTATTGAAAAAGCGGAAGATTATGGGTTAATGGGAATTATCCCGATTGAATATATAATGCATGCAATTAGTCATCAAAAAAACGTTTTTTGTTGTATAGCTGAAAAGAATAATGGTTCTATAGGTGAAGGCTTAATGAAAGCTGTTGCTGGTGACATAATTATTCTAAGAGAATTTCTTGCAGACGTTTTCCAGCGTTTTAAAAACCACGAACTTCTTGGTAACTATATTTCATCCAATATAAAACCGATTGCAGGACGTAAAATATTAGAAAAATGTTTTTTCAATTATGGTGATGACGACGATGCGAAAATTGCCACAAAAGCCTTGTGTCAGTATTATGTTAAATTTGGTTATGGACTTATGGCTGATTTTGTTGCGTTTAATTGGGATGGAGAAAGAGAAAGGCTTACCGGCATAAATAATTATTCTGAAATGACTTTTGATAAAATATATGGTTATGAAAGACAGAAACAGGAATTAATTAAGAATACGGAAGCTTTTTTAAATAACAAGCCTGCTAATAATATTCTGCTATTTGGTGATCGCGGCACGGGTAAATCGTCTTCCATCAAAGCGATAGGCAATCATTTTTATGAAGATGGTTTGCGTATGGTTCAGGTAAGCCGCGAACGTTTTGTACAGCTTCCAAAAGTTATGCAGGAACTTAGCAAATGGGGCAAGAAATTTGTAATTGTTTTGGATGATTTGTCATTTGAAGAGTTTGAAGTTGAATATAAAGTATTAAAATCTATTCTCGATGGCGGCCTTGAAGTAAAACCTGATAACGTTCTGTTCTATGCTTCTTCTAATCGCAGAAATATCATCAAGGAAGTATGGCAGGATCAGAACATGAATGAATTGCATGGCCGTGACAGCATCAATGAAAAGGTATCATTGTCTGATCGTTTTGGCATAAAACTATTTTATGATTCGATGGATCAGGCCGAATACTTTGCTCTGTTAGAGAAGATGGCAAAAGATGAGAAACTTAAAATTTCATCAAAGGATCTGAGGGCAGAAGCTGTTAAGTGGGAAATGAGCCACACAGGTAGAAATGGTAGAGTTGCTCGCCAGCTGCTTGACTATCTTCATGGTAAAGCTTGATTCTTGCTTGTATTGGGAGTGTTGTAATATTGGATAAAGAAAAATTATTAGCACGTTTTATAAGTTATACTGAGTTTGAAACTACTTCAATGAGCGAAACTGAAACGTTTCCCAGCAGTGAAAAACAATTGGTGTTCGCCAGGTTTCTTGAGAAAGAATTGAGAAATATTGGCTTGAGCAATATTTCTCTTGATGAAAAAGGCTATTTGTTGGCTACACTACCTGCAAATAATGATAATAGTTTACCAGTTATTGGTTTTCTAGCACACATGGACACTTCCAGTGAAGCAAGCGGGGCTAATGTAAGGGCACAGTTGCATGAATCCTACCAAGGAAATGATGTTATTATTAACAGAGAAAAAAATATTTTGTTGTCACCTAAGTTGTTTCCGGAACTTTTGAACTACGTAGGGCAGGATATAATTACTACTGATGGTAATACTTTGCTAGGTGCAGATGATAAGGCAGGTATTTCTGAAATAGTTACTGCATGTGAGTATCTTATAGCACATCCGGAATTGAAACATGGAGAAGTCAGAATTGCTTTTACCCCTGATGAAGAAGTTGGACGTGGTACTGATTTTTTCCCTGTGAATAACTTTAATGCTGATTTTGCCTATACTATTGATGGTGGTCAGATTGGTGAACTTAATTATGAAACCTTTAATGCCTGCGATGCTAAAATATTTATTAGAGGGCGGAGTGTACATCCCGGTTATGCTAAAGGTAAAATGATTAATGCTATAACTTTAGCAGCAGAGTGGCAAGCTGCTTTGCCAGCTGGAGAACGTCCTGAATATACAGATGGTTATGATGGTTTTTTCCATATAAACAAAATTAATGGCAGTACTGATGGTGTTATTCTGCATATGATTATCCGTGATCATAACGCACAATTATTAGAGAAAAAGAAAGAAATTGTGCTCGAATTAGCTAGTTTTATGAACAGGAAGTATGGTCATGGTACGATTAAATGTGAGTTAAAAGATGTTTACGCTAATATGAAAATTTATATTGAAAAATCATATGATATTGTAGATAGGGCTATAAAGGCCATGGAAAAAAGCAGTGTAACACCTAAAGTTATACCTGTACGCGGTGGGACAGATGGAGCGAGGTTATCAGCAATGGGTCTACTGTGTCCAAATATTTTTACCGGCGGGCATAATTTTCATGGCATATATGAATATATACCATTGCAATCAATGCTTAAAGCTACAGAGGTAATAATAAATATTATCATTGATAGTAAATAAGGGTTGCCCATAAAATGGGCAACCCTTATTTACTATTTTTAAGTAATTATTCCATGATCAAACGATAATATTTCTTTTTGCCTTTGCGTACAAGAATACTTTTTTCATCATTAAACATATCAAGAGCTAACTCAGTTTCAACGTCTGATACTTTTGTATCATCTAAGTAAAGACCGCCTTGCGCAACTAATCGGCGGCCCTCACTTTTGCTGGCAAAGACTTTGTTGGCAGTGAGTATGTCGATTAGTTTATTACCTATAGTGCTTGAAGTGATATTAATTGTGGGGACATCTTCCATATTGGAACCATTCCCAAACAGAGCTTCTGCGGCTGTCTTAGCTTTCAGCGCTTCTTCATCACCATGAATGAGCTTAGTTACTTCATAAGCCAAAACGACTTTGGCCTTGTTGATTTCTGAACCCTCCAAAGATCCAAGACGGCGAACTTCTTCCATAGGGAGGAAGGTGAGTAATGACAGACAGTTTTCAACATCTGCGTCATTGACATTGCGCCAGTATTGATAGAAGTCATAAGGAGATGTCTTTTCAGGATCAAGCCAAAGCGCACCGCCAACTGTTTTGCCCATTTTGACGCCTTCGCTGGTAGTTAGAAGTTTGCAGGTCATGCAATATGCTGGTTTGTGTTCTTTCCGGCGAATAAGTTCTACACCAGCAAGCATATTTGACCATTGATCATCACCACCTAACTGCATAATGCAGCCATACTCGCGATTTAATGTCAAAAAATCAAAGGCTTGCATAATCATATAGTTGAATTCAAAAAAAGATAATCCTTTTTCTAAGCGCTTTTTGAAACATTCTGCTGTTAGCATGCGATTTACTGAAAAGTGGACACCAACTTCCCTCAGTAAATCGACATAGTTGAGATTCAAGAGCCAATCAGCATTGTTTACCATAATGGCTTTACCATCGGAAAAATCTATGAAGCGAGACATCTGTTTCTTAAAGCAGGCAATATTATGATTAATAAATTCAGGTGTAAGCATTTTGCGCATTTCGTCTTTACCGCTTGGGTCACCAACCATGCCAGTACCACCGCCAAGCAAACAAATTGGTCGATGACCAGCTCGCTGCATGTGCGCCATTAGCATGAGCGCTATAAAGTGGCCGACATGAAGGCTGTCTGCTGTGGGATCAAAGCCAATATAAAAAGTTATTTTTTCTTTTTCAAGCAATTCTTTAATTTCTTCTTCATGTGACAATTGTTTTAAAAATCCACGTTCCTGCAATAAATCATAAACTGACATAAAAAAACCTCCTAAAAAATAAATACAAAGTTATAAAATAACTATAAAAATAAAGAGTCCCTTTCCATAAAAATGGAAAGGGACGAGCAAACCCGCGGTACCACCCTGATTGTTCCCAAAAGGAACCACTTAAAAACTTATAACGGAGTTATCCGGTCTGGTCTACTACTACTTCGACTGACTAGCTCACAAGTGTATTCGGAAACCTATGTACGACGTGTTTCACCAACCCGCGTCTCTCTATAGTAACAGTCAGTACCTACTTTTCTTGGTCATAGCTTAATATTTAACTGTATACGAATATATCAATTTTACGCTTTAATGTCAAGCTTGATCTTTTGTTAGATGTGACGTGCAATGTGGACAGCGTGTTGCCTTTTCATCAATAGTGCCGAAACAGAATGGACATTTTGTTTCAGGCGGTGCAGGGGGAGGAGGCGGCAAAAAACGATTTATTTGTTGAGTTATGAAGAAAATACAGATGGCTACTATTAAAAAATCAACAACAGCGTTGAGAAACAGGCCGTAAGCAATAATCGGTACTTTGGCAGCTTCTGCCTCTGCAATAGAAGCAATAGGTTTGTCAGAAAGGTTTATAAATAGTTCCTTGAAATTTACACCACCAAGCAAGAGTCCTACAGGAGGCATAATAATATTAGTTACCAAAGATGATATAATTTTGCCAAAGGCACCGCCGATAATTACGCCGACGGCAAGATCAATCACGTTGCCGCGCATTGCAAATTTTTTAAAATTTGTTAGAAAAGACATGATTCTGCTCCTTCCGTTTAGGTATTAATGAATTAGTTCGTTGAAACAGTTGATAATCCTGCTTAACTTGACTGCATTGTAAGGTTACCTTATAATTATTTTGACAATAATTAATAATATCTTTGATAAATGCGGGAGGAAATATAATGAGAGACGATTTAGTTGTCCCAGGAGAAAATGAAGAAAAATTTGTTGTGGCGGCTGATACAAGGGTTGTGACCGTACCATTCACACCATTGGAAGAAAGGATGTCCAAGGAGAAACCTTATTTGATGGATGGTTTGTCAAAGCTGCGGGATTTACTAGGACCTGAAAAATTTAAGAAGTATATCAGCACAGTGCATAATATTAATAAAAGCGGCAAAGCAATTATGTTGGTTGCTGATAACGAATTGCATCGTACAAATATTGAACGTGATTGTGTAGCAGCAATAATGGAAGCTTTTGAAGTTGATAATGTGCGTGTAGTAGCTATGGGTTAATAAGAGCAAAATGGTCTGAATCACCAAGAAGTGATTCAGACCATTTTTTATACGATCTTACTTATGAATTCTTAAACAGCCATAATTAAAAAAGCTCCTATTTTTTGAAAATACCATTATAAAAATGAAAAAAGACTCTCAGCATTTTCGAGAGTCTTTGTTTTTCATGGTCGGGGCGACAGGATTCGAACCTGCGGCCTCTTAGTCCCGAACCAAGCGCGCTACCAAACTGCGCTACGCCCCGTTACAACGTTTACATTATATAAGATTGTATTTTGTTTGTCAAATAAGTTTTCCATTTGTTAGTCACATTTAATCAGCTCTGGAGCGTGTTCCGAAAGTTGCTTTTGTTGACAAACCTACTTCGAAAATTCTTTCCCATGGCAGTGTGATATCGATATCAATGGAAGATAAATAGTAATCATTGTTATTGTCGCTATAGAAAGGATAACGGCAGAGATTATCGTAAAAAAGGGTGTTTTTATAGACCTGCATTTCGTTTTTGATGAATTGTTTGACTTTGTGTGCATCATAGTCCAAAGCATAGGGGTCAATTTCTCTTATTTTAAGTAACTTGCTCAGCTCAGAATGCAAGGCTTTTTGATAAACCCAGTCGTCAAAAAAACGGTCTAAATTGAATTGCAGGTTTAAAGCATATAGAGATGGCATGTCTCGTTTGGAAAGACGGTGTTTTTGCCCAGTAAAGATGCTGGCTTGTGCCACAGCTGTACCAACAGAATTGCTTACAGTATTCCAACCGGCAAAGGCTGCTAACCGAACTAATGGCGTATTATTATTGATAAGGTGTGGGAAAATAGTTTCTTTAATATCATAGTTTGCGGAAAGATCTACTAAAGCAACCGGAGTTTGTCCAATGATCAAATCTTTCAGGTGATTGGCCTTATCTCGAAGATTTTCGCTCGTATCATTACCGCAGTGAACAAAGAGAATGAAATCAGCTTGTTTTGGATCACTAACTGATTGACCACCAACAATTGCTATTTTTTCATTAACTGTTTCGCCGACACTGCATGACATAAAAGGCATTATGATATCAGCAACACGCGGCGAAGAGTATTCTACAAAAATCTTTGGTGCATAATGCCATTTGCGGTTGCGATCGGCTGCAAGGATTAAACAGCCTAATTCATCAGCACCACGAGTTGTATGGTATTTTGCAAGAAGATTATTATGTTCAAGATAAAATAGAGCGCGATTGCGATTACGGTTTGGCAATCCGAAAGGTTGTCCATCGTCCTGACCTATTATAAGCATATCAATATTATTTTTGACGGCGCTATCAAGCAGTCTGCGATTGAAATTACTATTATTTCGATATAGAGCTGTATATTTCTCAATAATTTCTGGTGGTATTTCATCTACAAATCGTTGTAATTCCTTAAAGCTTAAAGGATCACCAAAAGTATCCTGAATGTCCTGCAGTGCAGCCCAGCGCATCAGATGCCATTGCCACCATGAGTCAGGAATAAGCTGGTCGGCAATCAAAAGCCGTGGAATAATTGAATAAACGTATATGCTTTTTGCGGGATTCTCTTCATGCATGGTCTTCAGATAGCCTAGAAAATCGTTTTCGTTATCTAATGTGCCGACGGGGATACGGGAACCTACTAACCCGCCGTGTATTAAGAGGTCAGAAGAAATTATTGCTGAGTCTGCTTTTTTTATATTTTCGTTCAACCAATTCAACAGTGTTTTTCTTTTGGCGTGTTCTGTGTAGTTGCCAAGCATGTCGTTTGGCGGTAAAATTATTTTGACAGATGCTAAAAGACCTAAATCTGAAACAAATTTAGTGCAAGGTGGTCTCCCATCTAGAGGTAAGACAATAGTGGTTTGCTCAGCGTGAAGGATAGGCAAAGACACCGTATCAAGTTTTGGAGCTTTGTTTTCATAAATAATTAAAATTGCCAGCAAAGAAAAGGCAAGAAGGCAAAGGCATAATTTCTTGATCACTTTAATCTCCTTGAAAGATTTTGGTTTTAGACGTTTAACTATTTTATTATATTACAGTTGCGAGGATTTTTGAATGAGGATTATAACAGGTAAAGCAAGGGGGTTAAAACTTATTACCCCAAAAAACATGGATGTCAGGCCCACCAGTGATCGTGTTAAGGAGTCGCTTTTTAATATTATTGGCACAAAAATAGTCGGCACACGTGTTTTGGATTTGTTCGCTGGAACAGGAAATCTTGGCTTGGAGGCCTGGAGCCGTGGAGCTGAAAAAATTGTTTTTGTTGATGATAGTACTACTAGTTTGCAGCTCGTACGCAGCAATATCTCCAAGGCAAAGGCGGAAAAGGAAACACAAGTTATTAATGGCAATGCTGCGAAGATAATTGCGAGCTTGACCATGAAGGGGGAAAAATTCGATTTTATTTTTTGCGACCCGCCATATAATAAAGGCCTGCCAGCCCAAATTATTGAACAGGTAGCAAAATATGATATAGTTGTATCGGGTGGGTATTTGATTGTCGAACATTCACAACATGAAATCTTACCGGAATTACCAGAAAAACTTGAAAATATACGTAATGAAAAGTATGGAGAAACACTAATTTCCTTTTTGCGTTGTAAATAGGCAACTATTTTTATTATAAATGTGGCATAATCAGTCTTAATAAGTTAAAATGTAAGATAGTAGATAACTGCCATAAGGATTTGCTGCTGGCTAAAAAATAGGAGGTGCAAAGTGCGCAGAGCAATTTGCCCGGGAAGCTTCGATCCGGTTACTAATGGACACATCGATATATTCGAACGTGCCAGTCTTATGTTTGATGAGATTATCATAAGTGTTTTTAATAATCCTGGTAAGGCAAAGGGTATGTTCACCATGGAGGAAAGGGTGGCTATGCTTAAAGAGGCTACAAAGCATATTAGTAATGCAAAAGTCACTTGTTTTTCCGGATTGTTGAATGAATACTGTAAGCAACAAAACACCAAATTCATTGTCAGGGGGTTAAGAGCTTTTTCTGATTTTGAATATGAATTTCAAAGAGCCTTATTGATAAAAAAAATTGATCATGAGCTTGAAACCGTTTTTATTATGACAAATGCCCAATATTCCTTCTTAAGTTCTTCTGGTGTCAGGGAACTCGCGGTTTTTGGTGGCAACATTTCAGGTTTAGTTCCTGAAAATATTGAAACGCAAATAAAAAGTTATATAGAAAAGAAAACTTATTTATAAGTATTGAGAGAGAGATGATGAGCATGGAATTGGACAAAATATTAGATGAAATGGAAAGTCTTATTTTAGAAGCTTCACATCTTCCGTTTTCGGAGAAGATCATTATCGAGGAAGGCGACTTGTCATTAGTTATGGACAGATTGCGCGAAGCTGTTCCTTTAGAGGTAAAAAAGGCCCATGATTTACTTGATGAGCAAATGAATATTATTAAGAACTCTCGCACAGAGGCTGACCGCATTGTTGAACAAGCTAAGACAGAGGCAGAAAGAATTGTTGAGCTTGCCAAGGCGGAAGCTGAAAGACTTGTTCGTAATGAAGAAGTTGTAAAAATGGCTGAAGAAAAAGCGCAGAATATCCTCAATGATACTAAACAATACGATAATGATATGCGTGCAGCAGCTGATGCCTATGCAGAAAAAATGCACAGGGAATCTCTTAGCTATGCAACTGATGTTTTTGATTATTTGGAAGACAGTTTAAAAAAGACTTTGGAAATTGTTCAGGAAAACAGAGCCCCATTAAGATCTAATCAGCAGAGGAGCGCTGAGCAGGAGGAAGAATGAGTAGAAGACCTAAACTTGGTTTGGTTTTAGGCTCAGGTGGATTGCGCGGGTTAGCTCATGTTGGCGTACTCAGTGTTTTGGAAGAAAACGGTATTGCGATTGATCTTGTGGCAGGTTGTAGTATTGGCAGCCTAATTGGTGTACTTATCTGCTCTGGCTATGATGCTGACACTATCATAAAACTGGCAAAAGGCCTTGGGCGCGGCTCATGGCTTGATTTTGTAGTCCATAAAAAAGGTTTTATAGGTACGGAGAATATCTATAAAATAATAACTATGCTTACAAAAGGTCGGAAAATTGAAGAGCTAAATAAACCTTTTGCCGCTGTTGCCACAGATCTTTCTACAGGACGTGAGCATATTTTTAAAAATGGTAATTCTGCCGCAGCTGTTTGCGCGAGCGTTGCCGTTCCGGGAATCTTTGTGCCGTATGAGTTGGAAGGGCGGCAGATGGTTGACGGGGCAATAGTAAATCCTACACCTGTAAGTGTAGCAAGATCCATGGGGGCTGATATTATTGTAGCTGTCGATTTGGCAGCAGTCAGCACTATAGATGAGGTGAAAACTGTCTTTGATGTTGTATTAAGATCGCTTGATATAATGGAAAAAGGTTTGTTTAGTTATCAGCGACTAATTAAGGATTGTGATATTTTGATTCAACCTGAACTTAGTTCCTGTGCTGTTACTGATTTTAAGAAGATTGAAGAGTGTTATCAGGTAGGAAGAGATGCGGCATGGGAAGTTATGCCAAAACTTTTGGATATTTTGGATAATTACTCTGATAAATAAAATGGAGAATTTTTAAAATCTGCCGGATAAGACAAAGAGTTTCCTTGCAGAAGACTAAACAGGTTAGAGGCTGCCAAATCTATTTTTAGGGAAGCTATTAAGTTATTGTTGTTTTTGTCATTATAGGTAAAGGCATTTTTACCTAATTTGGTAATAATTGGTAAAGTAGCTGTGTTTTTCATTTTTTTCAAAAGCAGACGACCGCGATTGTTAAATGCCAGTACTCTCAAATATGAAGGATTCGTACTTATAGCATCCTTAAATGTTATTTCTTTTGACGAAAGCAGTATCTGTAGAAGCAAACGGTTTATTCTCGTTTCGGGATAGCGTTTGCTTTTTATCATTGAAATGGTTTCTGACCAGCCGAAAGCATTGGCTGCTTTGGCTATTTTATATTCTAGGCCTTCAGAACATTCGCAACATCTTGCGATAGAGTCCGGTGACAATTGTCTCATTAGAAATGATAATAATAAATCAAGATATTCCTCTTTATGGCCAAGTCGATTTTCGGAGTTTAATTGTAAAAGCATTGAAAAAGTTAAAGGCGAAACTACTTTAGCTATCTCTTCTGTCAAACCATTCTTGCGAAACGCGTGCCGTATAGCAGTGGCACTAGCAATATTACTTCTGATTTCTTTGTCATTATACATAGCTGAAACTCTGCTGATAGGTACAGGTATTATTTTTTTTTGTAAAATGTTAATTTGTTTAAGATATTCAATAGCCAATATATTGTTAGGCTGTTCTGCAGTTTTTGCAAGTTCCGGGTTGGTTTTTGACAAGGCACTACCCATAGCAGCTGCATAAGATAACCCTTTGGAAAGTTCAATTCTGGTATCACGCTGACTGTTGCTGGCAACTTGAGCAGCTTGTTCCAGTAAGCTTATATCTGGTGTTTCACAACCAAAGGACAGGTGGGTCACACAGCCAGTGCTTTCAAGAATTTTAATTGCGCCTCTGGCAAAGTGTTCGGCGCTGCGACAAGAGAAAATAGCCGGTAACTCCAACACAAGGTCAACGCCATTTCTTGTTGCAATTGCTGCTCTTGACCATTTATCTGTCAAAGCAGGAATACCCCTTTGGACAAAATTGCCACTCATAACCGCAATTACCGGCAGGTCGCCGACAGTTTCTCTAGCAGCTGCGAGATGATAAGCATGGCCACTATGAAATGGATTATATTCGGCTACTATTCCTATGCATTTTTTGTTTGTCATATTTGTATCCTCTTGAAAAAAATTAATTAATCTGATTATTTTTCTAGATTATTTGTTTAAAATAGTGTATACTATTTTATCACAGTATCCCTTTATTTTGTACTATGATTATGAACAAAAATATCAGAAAAATTCCGAACGCCGGACAAAGAAGGTGCGACAGTGAAAATTTTTGTAGTTAATTGTGGTAGTTCTTCAATAAAATATCAGCTGATTAACATGGAAAATGAATCGGTTTTGGCTAAAGGTATGGTTGAACGCATTGGCATGGAAGGCGCACTTCTTAAACATACCCCAACAGGAAAGTACACTGTTGATTTGCCAGCGGATATTCCAGACCATGCTGTTGGTATTAAGATGATTATTAGTGCTTTAATAAATTCTGAGTATGGTGTCATTACTGACATGTCTGACATTGACGCAGTTGGTCATCGTGTTGTTCATGGTGGAGAGAGATTTGCTGATTCTGTTCTTATTACGCAGGATGTTCTTAAAGGTATTGAGGCATGTGCGGAGATTGCACCTTTGCATAATCCGCCGAATTTATATGGAATAAATGCTTGTATGGAAATAATGCCGACAACACCTCAGGTCGCTGTTTTTGACACTGCTTTCCACCAAACATTGCCGAAAGTTGCTTATCTATATGGTTTACCTTATGAATTGTATGTTAAATATGGTCTTCGCCGTTATGGTTTTCATGGTACATCACATAAATATGTAGCACAAATTGCTGCTTCTATGATGCAGGAACATATGACAGATTTGCGTATAATTACCTGCCATCTTGGCAATGGAGCTAGTATAACTGCTATAAAATATGGTAAATCAGTAGATACAAGCATGGGTTATACACCTCTGGAAGGATTGATTATGGGCACACGATCAGGTGAAATTGATCCAGCTATAATACCTTTTCTTATGGAAAAGGAAAATATGACTGCTCCGCAAATAGATGATTATTTAAACAGACGCAGTGGCATTCTTGGCATTTCAGGTTTGTCGAGCGATTTCCGTGATTTGGAAAGTGCTGCCAATCGTGGTGATGAGCGTTCACAGCTGGCAATAGACCTGTTTGCTTATAAAGTAAAAAAATACATTGGCGGCTATGTTGCAGCCATGGGCGGTGTAGATGCTATTGTGTTTACAGCGGGAGTTGGGGAGAATTCACCATTTATGCGTGATAAGATATGCAATGGTTTGGAATATCTTGGTACCCGTATTGACCCTGAACGTAACAAAGTCAGGGGTAAAGCACAAGAAATCAGTGTTAAGAGAGCAAATGTTAAGATTTTTGTAATACCAACAAATGAAGAACTGGTTATTGCCAGAGACACATTTAATATATGTAAAAGGATTATCAAATTATAGGTTTCTTATGGTTTTTCTTGACAAAGAAATACCTTGCCTATATAATTGTAACGATTGGTGAATTATGATTAAGTTAAACGTAGCCGAAATCAAAAAAAGACTGGTTGGGAAAACAGATTTCCATTTTCAAGTTGATGCCAAAGAATTGAACATTTCTGAAGAAGAACTGGCTGTACGAGGTCCTATCTTTATAGATGGTGAGATTTCTAACGCTGGTGATGTGTTGCTTTTGAAAGCTACAATACGTACCAAAGTTGAACGCGAATGCGCTCGTTGTTTAAAGACATTTGTGGCTGCAGCTGAAACTGAAATAATGGAGAGATTCTTCCCTGTAGATGCCGAAAATATTGATGATGACGCATTCTCCTATGAATTCGACGTGGTTGATATCACAGAAGCAGTTCGCGAGGGATTGCTTGTTGCCGAACCTTTGCAGGTTTTGTGCAAAGAAGAATGCCGAGGTTTGTGTCCTGTTTGTGGAGTCGACAGAAATGTTGAGTCTTGTGAGTGTGATACTGACACGGTCGATCCGAGATTGGCGGCATTGAAACAGTTATTAAAAAATTAGTTATTGTAATTCGCTTGAGGAGGTGTATCAATAATGGCAGTACCAAAGCGTAAAATGTCTAAAGCTCGTCGTGATTCTCGTCGTGCTAACTGGAAACTTACAGTCCCAGGATTAGTAGAATGTCCGCAATGTCATGAAAAGAAAATGCCGCATCGAGTTTGCCCGGAATGTGGTTATTATAACGGTAAACAAATCGTTGCGATGGAAGAAAAATAATAAAACCGAGGTGCTTGCACCTCGGTTTTATTATTTTTATTTTGTTTTTTACAATTTTGTCACACTGTCATATTGATTTTTGTTTTGTTTTTTTATATAATACGAACAGATATTAATACTTGGTGCTAAAATCAGGTGATGTTATGAATATTACAAAAAAACAAATAAGACAGCAGCGTTTATTGAAGGAATTAGAAAAGAATCCTTTTCTAACCGATGAACAACTTGCGCAGACCCTGAAAGTAAGCATTCAGACAATACGATTGGATCGTCTTGGTAAGGGTATTCCTGAATTAAGGGAACGCACGAGACAAATGGCTGAAAATGCGCAGAATAAACTACAGGCAATATCAAGCAAGGATATAGTCGGTGACCTTCTTGATCTTGAATTAGGTAAAAGCGGGATTTCTATGATGAGCGTTACACCTGATATGGTTATGTCAAAAACTGGTATTGCGCGTGGCCATTTTATGTTTGCTCAAGCTAATACTTTAGCTTTGGCTGTTGTAGATGCTCCCGCGGCCTTGACTGGTGTTGGTAATGTTAAATACAAGGTGCCAATTTATGCAGGAGCAAATCTGATTGCTAAGGCGGAAGTAATACGTAAAGAGGATAAAAAATACTTCATTTGGGTGAAAATTCGTAATAACAGCCAGGAAGTGTTCAGGGCAAAGTTCATTGTAGTTTCTCTGCCGAATGAAAGGATTGTATAGCATGAAGATAGCTATTGATGTTATGGGGACGGACTATGGTCCGGAAGAAATTATTTTGGGCGCGATTCAGGCCGTAAAGAAATATAATTGTGATGTTATTCTTGTCGGCGACAGCACAAAAATTGAATCTGTTTTGAAAAAGTATAGAGAAGATAAGAACGAGAGAATTAGGATAGAGCATGCTAGTGAAGTAATTAATATGAGCGATCATCCAAGTCTTAGTGTTAAAACGAAAGCCGATGCTTCTATAGTTGTGGCTACAAGGCTTTTGCATACCAAAGCTTGTGATGCGCTTGTTTCAGCTGGCAGCACCGGTGCTGCAGTGGCAGCAGCCCTTTTCGGCCTAGGCCGTATCAAAGGTATAGAACGGCCTGCGATAGCGACGCCTATTCCTAGCATTACGGGTACTACTGTTGTTTTAGACTCTGGTGCAAAGGTTGATGCGAAACCGCAGCACCTTGTTCAGAATGCAATAATGGGGTCTATCTATGCAGAGTCTATTCTTAAGATAAAGAACCCACGGGTTGGTTTACTAAACATTGGTGAAGAGGATACTAAAGGCAATGAGCAGGCTCTTGCTACCTATCCTTTGCTAAAAAATGAAGAACACATTAACTTTATTGGCAATGTCGAAGGCCGCGATATTAACAAAGGCACTGTTGATGTTGTTGTATGTGATGGTTTTGTAGGAAATGTTGTGTTGAAGGTTGCAGAAGGTCTGGCAACTGCAATTATGACCATAATGAAACGCACTATTTTGGAAAGCGGTATTATGGCAAAATTTGGAGCTATGCTGATTAAACCTGCACTGCGTAAAATGAAAAAGACTATTGACCCAGCAGAATATGGCGGTGCATTACTCTTAGGTGTAAAAGCGCCTTTTATCATTTGTCACGGCAGCTCGAAGGCCAAAGCAATAAAAAATGCAGTAGGTGTGGCGATTGATTTTGCTGAGAAAGATGTTGTAAGACATATTGGAGACAGTATCATGAATAAAAGAAAAGGGAATGAATTATAATGGAAAAAATATTTGCTGGTATTTTGGGCATGGGACATTATTTGCCAGATAAGGTTCTGACAAATTATGACTTGGAAAAAATGGTTGATACTAATAATGATTGGATTGTTGAGAGAACTGGTATCAAGACACGTCACATTGCAGCGCCAGAGCAAGCGACATCTGATTTAGCATTTATTGCTGCCGAAAGAGCTTTGAAAGATGCAGGAATTAGTGGTGAGGATATTGAATGCGTGATTGTTGCTACCGAATCTCCTGACACTAAATTCCCATCAACGGCTTGTTTACTGCAAGACAAGATTGGCGCAAAAAATGCTGCAGCTTTTGATTTATCAGCAGGCTGTTCAGGTTTCGTTTACGCGTTGGCTGTAGCTAATTCGATGATAGTAAGTGGCTTGTACAAACATATTTTGGTTGTTGGCGCCGAAACTCTTTCACGCATCATGAACTGGCAGGATCGCAATACTTGCGTGTTATTTGGAGATGGCGCTGGCGCAGCTGTTGTTGGTCAAGTAGAAGATGGTTATGGTATTTTGAGCATTGATATGGGTGCTGATGGTGCTGGCGGGCCGTTTTTGTCGCAGCCTGCAGGTGGATCCCGTAAACCGGCTTCCCATGAAACTGTTGATGCTGGTGAGCATTTTATTCATATGGATGGCAGCGAAGTTTTCAAGTTTGCTGTAAAAATAATGGGGCGTACAGCAGAAAAGGCCATGGAAAAAGCTGGATTAGGTACAGAAGATATTGACCTTTTGATACCGCATCAGGCTAATATACGTATAATCAATTCTGCTGCCAAACGTTTAGGTATGTCAATGGACAAAGTTTTTGTTAATGTTGACAAATATGGCAACACCTCAGCTGCTTCTATTCCTATTGCAATTTGTGAAGCAAGAGAACAAGGACTTCTTGAAAAAGGCAAAAATGTTATACTTGCAGGTTTTGGCGCTGGTTTAACATGGGCTTCAGTTGCTCTAAAGTGGAGTAAATAAGAAAAGGGAGGATTTAATAATGAGTAAAACAGCCTTTATATTTCCGGGACAAGGTTCTCAGACAGTCGGAATGATGAAAGAGTTTTATGACAATTATTCTGTTGTTCGTGATATATTTAAATCCGCAGATGAAGCGCTGGGATTTTCAATAACAGACTTGTGCTTTAATGGACCTGAAGATCAATTACGGTTGACATTTAACACACAACCTGCAATACTAACTGCTAGCGTTGCGGCAGCTGAAGTTCTTAAGGAGCATGGTATTGTACCTGAGGTAGCTGCAGGCCATAGTTTAGGTGAATATTCTGCGTTGGTTATTGCTGGAGCGTTGAGTTTCCAGGATGCAGTAAGAATAGTACGTAAACGTGGTCAGTTTATGCAGGAAGCTGTTCCTGTTGGTGAGGGAAGTATGGCTGCTGTGATGGGTATGGCCGACAGCAATGAAATAGTAGCTATCTGTAAAAAGGTTGAAGCTGAAACTGGCAAAGAAGTACAGGCTGTAAATTTCAACTGTCCTGGACAAGTTGTAATTGCGGGTGCTGCTGCTGCGGTAGACAAAGCAGTTGAGGAGTTAAAAGCAGCAGGTGCTAAACGTGCTGTTCTTTTACCAGTAAGTGCTCCTTTTCATAGCAGCTTGATGTATCCGGCTTCTGTTCGTTTGGCTGAAGAATTTAAATCTATTACTTTCAATGATGCTAAAATACCTGTAATAGCCAATGTAACCGCCGAAGAAGTAACAAAAGCAGCAGATATAGAAAGTTTACTTGTTAAGCAAGCTGCAAGCCCGGTACTGTGGGAAACATCAGTGCATCACATGATTGATAATGGTGTTGACTGCTTTGTAGAAGTTGGTCCTGGTAAAGTATTGTCAGGGTTTAATAAAAAAATATCTAAAGAATTAGTATCTCTTAACGTCGAGGATAATGCAAGTTTAGAAAAAACTCTTGCTTATTTCAAGGAGGTTCGCTAAAATGCAGATAGAAGGCAAGGTAGCTTTTGTTACGGGAGCTTCCAGGGGAATTGGACGGGCCATCGCATTGACATTGGCCGAAGCTGGAGCAGATGTTGCAATTAACTATGCGGGAAATGCCGCCGCTGCCGAAGAAGTTGCAGCGGAGATTCGTAAAATGGGTCGCAGAGCTTTAATATTACAAGGAGACGTAGCGCAAACTGAGGTAGCAATTTCAATGCTTGATGCTGTTGTAGCTGAGTTTGGACGTTGCGATATTCTTGTTAATAATGCAGGCATTACGCGTGATGGACTTTTAATGCGCATGAAAGAGGAAGATTGGGATGCGGTTTTGAATACCAATCTTAAAGGGATATTTAATTGCACTAAAGCTGCTTTAAAATACATGATGAAGCAAAAAAGCGGCAAAATTGTCAGTATTGCTTCTGTTGTTGGGATTATGGGCAATGCCGGACAGGCAAACTATGCAGCTGCCAAGGCTGGTTGTATTGGCTTCACTAAGTCTGTAGCGAAGGAAGTTGCTTCCAGAGGAATCACTGTAAATGCTGTAGCTCCTGGTTTTATTGCTACGGATATGACCAGTGTTTTATCAGAGAAAGTACTCGAAGATATGGCGGCAGGAATTCCGCTTAAACGTGCTGGTCAACCTGTAGATGTTGCCAAGGCAGTATTATTCCTTGTATCTGATGATGCTGCTTATATAACCGGCCAGACATTGAATGTCGATGGTGGTATGGTAATGTAATTTTTGAATCCTGATGTTTTTCCTTTGGAAGGAGGTGAATTGAAT
>JBFWIF010000034.1:0-21397 GCA_050256135.1 Acidaminococcaceae bacterium
AGGAAAAGCAGCCGTTACAGATATGACTTTGCTCTTTTTCATGACAGGCGCCATTATGGCTTTTTTGAACAATAAATTTTTATTTATGTATATATTGATGGGGTTGGCTACTTTAACAAAAGGACCAATAGGCCTTGTTTTTCCTGGCACAATAATCTTTCTTTATTTTCTGGCCAGCGGCGAGTGGCGAACTATGAAAAAAATGCATATACCTCTAGGTATAGTTATTTATCTTTTAGTTGCAGCCCCATGGTACTATTTTATGTATCAAATACACGGACAAGTTTTTATTGACACATTTTTTGGCTTTCATAATTTAACAAGGTTTACAACTGCAGAACATCCCAATCGTGTATTGTGGTATTATTATATCCCTGTACTTTTGGTTGGACTTTTCCCTTGGACAGGAACTCTTTTTAACGCAGTTAAAAAGAGTATTACAGACAGTTCTGGAGATAGTTTTAAAAATCTGATGTTTATGCATATTTGGTGGGTTTTTGTTTTTTTATTTTTTTCAATATCTAAGACCAAGTTAGTATCTTATATTTTTCCTTTGTTCCCGCCTTTAGCAATAATAATTGGATGGAATATTGTGCGAGTAAGCAGGGAAAGATTTCCTAGACGAGAGTTTGCTCTGGCTATTCCCAGTCTGGTAATATTCGGTTTACTTTCAGCCGCATGGTTTTTCGGGGGGCAGCAATTGCCTGAAATGAGTTTTGGTGCCACTGTTCTTGCAGGCATTACGCTGCTTTTAGCATTAGGGATAGGAACCGCATTTTTATATTTTAAAGATATGATTTTAGCCTCTTGGCTTCATGTTGCCGCTGGTATTCTCACCATGGTTGTCGTGTTTACTTTTATGTTGCCGACAGTAAGCGGCAGGTTTAGTGTAAAAACAGCCTCCGATTATTTTCTTGCAAATTGTGATAAGGGAGTTACAGTACATATTGATAAATTTTTGCGGCCAGGGTTCATGTATTATACAAAGATACCAGGAATTGAAATGAAACCAGAAACATCAGATTTTGCCGATTTATTCACGAAAAGCGGAGCGAAATACGTTGTTGTTCGGGGGCTTGAATATCGAAGGTTAAAAGTTCCAGAGAAAAATCGCCTACATTTAATTTTTAATGAAAATGATATCTATATATTTAAGTTGGATTAAAACTGATTAGAGTAAAGAAAAGCCGGTTATTTAAATAAATAACCGGCTTTTCCGTTTAGTGCTGTTTTACATTATAGGAGTTGTCGTGCTATCTGGTTGTTCAAAGACGAATGCTGGCGATGGATAATAAAATTGGCAGTGTTGTGGTACAAAGTATTCTGTTGAAAAACGCTTTAACAGTGCATATGAAGTGCGTTCTTCAAAATCAATCAGATTATCTTTATTTATATCGGCATCATCTACAATTACCAAAAGATATGGAGGTACTGTAGGCGCATTTTCAGGGACCTCACTGCGATCAAGAGGGAGTCCTGGCACTACACGCAAATTACCAATAACTTCTTCATTTTCGTTGCTCAAAATACAGCGATAGGTGTTTTGGTATAGCGTTTTTGACAACTTTACTGTATAAGCTGCTTGTTTCAATATAAAACACATCCTTCAGTATATAATTTCAACATTAGTTATAATATCATAAAAATTTATTGTATGCAAAGCTATGAGTCATATAACTATTATTAAAACTAAAAACTTGATTTAAAAATACATAATACATTATTAAATTATTATATATTAGCAGGAAAAAATAAAAAGCTTGTCGAAACTTCAAAAAGATGTGCATATTGACGAGAATTTTGGAGGTGGTTAGCGAAACAAGTAAGCCATTGAATTTAAAAAATATTAGGAGGGGTAATTAATGAAAAAAGTATTAGCGTTTATGATGGCTTTGATGATGTTTGGAACTCTCATTGCTGGGTGTGGCGGTTCTGGCAAAGATGAAAAAAAACCAGCTGCTCAGAAATTTATTAACATTGCTACAGGCGGAACGGCAGGCACTTATTTCCCATTAGGTGGTGCAATAGCGGATATACTTAATAAAAATATTCCAGGTGCTAATGCCAGCGCACAAAGTACAGGCGCTTCAGTTGCCAATATCAATCTACTTCAGCAAGGAAAAGTTGATATTGCTTTTGTGCAAAATGATATTGCTTATTATGCCGCTAACGGTGCTGAAATGTTTAAAGATAAAAAGGTTGCTGGTTTGAAAGGGTTAGCAACTTTGTATCCTGAAACGATACAAATTGTTACTCTTGAAAAATCAGGTATTACGTCCTTGGATCAGATTAAAGGAAAACGTGTTGCTGTTGGTGCTGCCGGCAGCGGTACTGAAGCAAATGCTCGCCAGATTCTGGCAGCTTATGGCATTACATATCAAGATATTAGCGTGCAGTACCTGTCTTTTGGTGAAGCTTCCAGCGCATTAAAAGATGGCAATGTTGATGTAGCGTTTGTTACTGCTGGACATCCTACAGCAGCTATTCAAGATATAGCGACTCAAAACAAAGTTGTTCTTCTTCCAGTCGATGCTGCCAAAGCTGATGCTTTAATTGCTAAATATCCGTTCTATACTAAAGTTAATATTCCTGCTAAAACTTATACTAATCAGGATGCAGATGTTAGTGCTGTAGCAGTACGTTGCATGTTGGTTGTATCTGAAAAAATGGATGCAAAATTAGGCTATGATATCACCAAAGCAATTTTTACAAATCTTGATAGATTGAAAGCAGCCCACGCTGCAGCGGCTGCTGTTTCAAAGGCATCAGCGGGTGATGGCATGTCCATTTCACTCAATGCAGGGGCTGAAAAGTTTTTTAAGGAAAAATAAGCATTGACTTCTAATGATAATTTAAAAGACCGGACTCCGGAGTCTGCCGGTTTCCGGTCTTTTTTAAGGTTAAAAACTATCGTGGTGATATCGCTTTTGGTTTTAATTTGCTTTTTTGGATTTTATGCTAATCAGTTAGTTATTAGCATCATACCTGATGCTAATCAGAAAAGATTAACTTTTGATACTCATGTTGGAGACGTATGGTATATAGAGTTTACACATTCAGTTCAGAAAACACCAGTGCAGGAATATTTTCTTGTACAAGGTGTTAATGATCTTCTTATGAAAGAAACAATATACCAGTCTCTTGGTGTGGGACTACCATTTCTGCAATCAGACGGAAAACTGAATGTAACTAAAGATGGCCATTTTGTTTTGTCTATGAATCGGAAGTTTAAAACTGTGAAAGTTAGAACTGGTTTAGAAGCTTGTCCGAGAATATATCATTCCGGTAAAGTGTATCCGATATATAAGATGTTTGAACCGGGAACTTTAGTAGAAATTAAAGCAGAAAAACGTTATAAAAGTTGGTTGTAATTAACAAGGAGGGCAAAATGAGCTCTGAAAATATCAATGAAATGACCGCTGAAGAGGTCTTAAAAAAGTTTGACCAAGAGTCAAATAAAAGGGAAATGACAGGGATATGGAATAAAATTATCGTATTTATCTGCATTGCCTTTGCAACATTTCAAATCTATACAGCCGTGTTTGGAGTTTTAGATGCCCATTTACAACGCGCTATACACCTAGCTTTTGGTTTCACTCTAATTTTCCTGCTTTATCCTGCTCGTTCAAGTTGGTCCAAAACTTCGATGAATTGGTTCGATGTATTGCTAGCTATTTTAGGAGCTTGCAGTGCTTTGTATATAGTAGTTTTTTATCAAGAGTTGGTTTTGAGAGCTGGTTTTAATACAGAAACTGATTTCATAGTTGGTTTGATTGGCACAGTACTAGTTTTTGAGGCTGCAAGGCGTGTTGTTGGCTGGCCAATGATTATAGTAGCAGCACTGTTTATTTTATATGCTTTAATAGGCCCTTATATTCCAGGTATGTTAGCACACCGTGGCGTAAGTCTGCAAGAGCTGGTAGGTCACTTGTTTTATACTACTGAGGGTATTTTTGGCATACCAATGGGTGTTTCCTCTACATTTATTTACCTATTCATACTTTTTGGTGCATATTTGGAAGCTACTGGTTTAGGAAAGTTTTTTATTGATTTGGCAAATGCCGTAGCAGGCTGGGCTGCAGGTGGTCCCGCGAAGGTAGCAGTTCTTTCTAGTGGATTAATGGGAACCGTATCAGGAAGTTCAGTTGCTAATGTTGCAGGTACTGGTTCTTTTACAATACCTATGATGAAAAGGCTCGGCTACAGACCTGAATTTGCTGGAGCAGTAGAAGCGGCCGCTTCCACTGGAGGTCAGTTGATGCCGCCAGTTATGGGCGCAGCTGCATTTTTAATGGCAGAATTCGTTGGTGTTCCATATATGACTGTTGTTAAAGCCGCAGTAATTCCGGCACTGTTATATTATACTGGCGTTTGGCTTGGCGTTCATTATGAGGCTAAAAAATGTGGCTTAAAAGGTATTCCTCGCGAAGAATTGCCAAAGTTCAAGGAACTTTTTTTTGAAAAAGGTCATTTAGCTATACCGTTGATTATCATCGTATATTTGCTTGTGACTGGCTATACACCTATGCGTGCTGCTCTTTTTGCAATAGGACTATCTTTGGTATGCTCCTGCCTCCGCAAATCTACGAGAATAGGATTTAAAGATGTCATTGATGGTTTAGTTAATGGATCTAAAGGAGTTCTTGGCGTCTTGATTGCATGTGCAACTGCAGGAATAATCATAGGCGTCGTTACCAAAACAGGTGTTGGCTTGAAAATGGCAACAGTTCTTTTAGATTTAGCTGGTGGCAAGTTGTTGCCTGCGATGTTCTTTACAATGATTACATCCTTGATTTTAGGTATGGGCGTTCCGACTACTGCAAATTATGTTATTACGTCAACAATTGCGGCACCTGCATTAGTGCAGATGGGCATTCCTGTATTATCTGCCCATATGTTTGCTTTTTATTTTGGCATTGTTGCTGATGTAACGCCTCCGGTAGCATTGGCCGCCTATGCCGGTGCTGGTATCTCTGGAGCTAATCCTTTAAGAACAGGTGTCGTTGCAGCTAAATTAGCGATTGCCGCTTTCATTGTTCCGTATATTTTTGTTTTATCTCCTGAAATTCTAATGATTAATGGAACAACTAGTGGTATTCTTATTGCAACAGTAACGGCTTTAATAGGGATGTGGGGCATAAGCATAGCAATGATCGGTTTCTGCATCAAGAAGACTAATCTTCTGCAAAGATTATTATTTTTCTTCGGTGGTTTGCTTTTAATTGATCCTGGCTTTACTACTGATGTTGTAGGTATTAGTATTTTGGCTTTGGCATATGCGTGGCAGAGATATGAAAAAGGTAAAATTGAATAATTATTAGTTTGCTTTAGTTAAAGAAATATTGAACCCTCTGAGTAGTTTAGCAGCATTTTGTGCTTCAGCTACTCAGAGGGTTTTTGTTGATAAAGATGAATTCTTGCATTATCTTCAACGTCAGGGTATAATGAAGTTTAAGGTGAATGATCGGCTATAACCCCAGCTAGTTGGAAAACAATTGAGCGGAAGATTAAAAACAGGAGGTGTGTTTTTTGAACAAAACACAACAAAAACTAAATATTATACCTTTGGGTGGTTTAGGTGAAATTGGCAAAAACATGACTGTATTCAAATACGGTGATGATATTATTGTTGTCGATGCTGGCCTTGCTTTTCCTGAAGATGATATGCTTGGGATTGATTTGGTAATTCCGGATATTTCTTTTTTAATGGAAAATAAAGATAAAATCAAAGCTATCTTTCTAACACATGGGCATGAAGACCATATTGGTGCTTTGCCTTATGTTTTGAAAAAATTAGATGTACCAGTCTATGGTACTGCATTGACATTAGGTATTTTGCAAGGTCGCCTCAAACAGAACGGTGTTTCTTCATCACAGTTAAAAACTGTTCAACCAGGTGAATTTATTCGTGCAGGTTCTTTTAAGGTTGAATTTATTAGAGTAAACCACAGCATTCCTGATGCCGTAGCGATGGCAATCCATACTCCTCTGGGCGTGGTTTTGCATACAGGTGACTTTAAGATTGATCAGACACCGGTTGACGGACAGGTTACTCAATTCAGTAAGCTGGCAGAGCTTGGTAATCAAGGCGTATTGATGCTATTAGCCGATAGTACCAATGTTGAGCGCCCTGGTTATACGCCAAGTGAAAAAATAGTCGGCAAAACATTCGATGAAGAATTTCGTTATGCTAAAAACAGGATTATTGTAGCAACGTTTTCGTCGAATGTGCATAGAATTCAACAGGTTGTTGAGTCGGCAGTACGTTATAATAGAAAGGTTGCGATTATTGGTCGTAGCATGGTTAATGTTGTTAATATCGCAATGGAACTTGGTTACCTGAATATACCAGAGGGTACCTTAATTGATATTGATGAAACAAACAACTATAGACCTGAGCAAGTAGTAATAATAACTACCGGCAGTCAGGGTGAGCCGATGTCTGCACTTACCAGAATGGCCATGAGCGATCATAAAAAAGTTGGTATTGTGCCAGGTGATACGGTTATTATTTCAGCTACGCCGATACCGGGTAATGAAAAAGGTGTTTCCAGAACGATAGATCATCTTTTTAGACTAGGTGCGGAAGTTATCTACGAGAAGTCGTTAGGAATCCATGTGTCGGGTCATGCCAGCCAGGAAGAAATTAAACTAATGCACAATCTTTTGCGTCCTAAATTTTTCATGCCTGTACATGGGGAATACAGGATGCTGGTTAAACATTCAAAATTGGCTCAATCATTGGGTATGCTAAAAGAAAATATTGTAATCGCCGAAAATGGTTCTGTTGTTGAAGTAACGAAGGACTCTATAGGAATCAATAATAAGGTAACTGCTGGTAAAGTTCTTGTCGATGGACTTGGTGTTGGCGATGTTGGTAACATTGTTTTGCGTGATCGCAGACAATTATCACAAGATGGCATATTAATTGTAGTAGTTACAATTGATAAACAGGATTGCAGTGTCGTGGCTGGTCCTGACATTGTTTCCCGCGGATTTGTCTATGTGCGTGAGGCAGATGATTTGATGGATAGTGCTAAGGAAAAAGTACAGATAGCTCTGAACAAATGTCAAGAAAATGGCGTTTCTGAATGGTCGGCAATAAAATCTGCCGTTCGTGATTCCTTGAGCAGATATTTATATGAAAAAACACGCAGAAGACCGATGATTTTGCCGGTGATTATGGAAATATAATTATTCGCATGATCTTATAGCTGTGGGGTGCATGATTTGGATAATAGAGCAAAGAAAAACGAGAAAGCAGTTAGTAATCAAAAGGAAATGTTTGGCGTAGTCCTGGTTACGTTAGCGGTATTTATGTTTCTTACGCTTTATGGTCTAAGCATGGGTAGTATGGGGGCTTTCACTGCGAAGTTCTTAAAATATTTTTTAGGCAAAGCAGCGATAATATTTCCTATTTTTTTGTTTTATATTGGAATTAATTATGCAGTACGACATCAAGGAATAGTAATTAATAGATTATTTTTTTCCTTAATTTTGCTAATCCTTTGTCTTTTAGGGTTGCTACATCATTTTTATACTCCTTTAGGAGAAGAGGTTTTGGCGGCAAGATTGCCTGAGGGTGCCGGAATAGTTGGTGGTTTTATCTTATTATTTCTGCGTAGGCTGGCTGGCATTCCGGGAGCTATTATTATACTTTCTGCTGGTATTTTGTGTGCACTGTTACTTTCTGGTAAATTTTCAATCAAGGAATCGGTTGACGTTACTGAGAATGGTGTGAAAAATGCTGCTGAATCTTTAAATCAGGTGAAGGAACAACTTAGAGAGAGACGCACATTTTACGATCAGGAAAAATTCCCGGACTATGAACGCAAAAATCAGGTTATTGAATCCAATGATTTTCCTGTTAAAGAAAAGAAAACTATACCAGAATTAAAAGAGGCTGACGTTGGATTATTTAAAACTGATAACGTTGCTAGTATGAATGGTTATAAGTATCCACCAATGTCACTTTTGCACTCATTACCAAGAGCGAGGCAGACAGTGTTAAGTGAAGAGACACAAGACCAAAGCAGAATTTTAGAGCGTACGCTTAATGACTTCAACGTACGCGCTAAAGTTGTTAATATAACCTGCGGTCCTTCTGTTACTAGATTTGAGTTAGAACCAGCTCCGGGTGTTAAAGTTAGCCGCATTGTTAATTTGTCTGATGACTTGGCGTTGAAACTAGCTGCTCCAGGAATTAGAATTGAACCTATTCCTGGTAAAACTGCGATAGGTATAGAAGTTCCTAATCTAAAAAATGAAACAGTATCTTTTCGAGCGGTAATTGATTGTGATTCTATCAGAAAGAACAAGAATAAACTTTGCGTTGGTTTAGGCAAGGACATTGCTGGTAATATTGTTACTGCTGATCTTGGAAAAATGCCACATCTTTTGGTGGCTGGTTCGACTGGTTCAGGTAAAAGTGTTTGTATTAATACAATAATAGCTAGTATACTTTTTAGAGCTTCTCCTGATGAGGTAAGATTAATACTTGTTGATCCTAAAGTAGTAGAACTAACTAATTATAATGGTATTCCACATTTGCTTACTCCTGTTGTCACAAATGCAAAGCAAGCTGCTTCAGCCTTACACTGGGCTGTTGTGGAAATGGAAAAGCGCTATTCTTTATTTGCTGATACACAGGTACGTGAGATTAATCGCTATAATGAAATAGTAGATGAGAAATTGCCATTTATAATAATTATTATTGATGAATTAGCTGATTTAATGATGGTTGCTGCTGTTGATGTTGAAGATGCTATTTTGCGGCTAGCTCAAAAAGCGCGAGCAGCTGGGATTCATTTGATTTTGGCAACGCAAAGACCTTCTGTAGATGTTATTACCGGCATTATTAAAGCTAATATACCATCAAGAATTGCGTTTGCTGTTTCGTCTCAAACTGATTCGAGAACTATTTTGGATATGGGAGGAGCTGAGAAGCTTCTTGGTAAAGGAGACATGCTCTTTTATCCAATAGGTGCTAATAGACCACAAAGAGTTCAGGGCGCTTTCGTATCAGATGAAGAATTGGACAGATTGGTTAATTATATTAAAGCGCAGTCTATTCCTGTTGATTATTCTGATGCTGTTACAACGCAAGAACTTGAAAGTGACACGAAGAAATCACAAAATGGTATCAATAATGATGGTATGATTGAAGATGAGCTGTTTGAAGATGCTGTTCGTTTAGTAATGGATACGCGTCAAGCATCTTCGTCTATGTTGCAAAGAAAATTCCGTATAGGTTACACAAGAGCTGCGCGTTTGGTTGATACGATGGAGGAATATGGAATTATCGGTCCGGCGATGGGCAGTAAACCTCGCGAATTAATAATGAATCAATCAGAAATTGAATCAAGATTTTTTAATAAGAATCAGTAAATTGCCCAGGAGGTATTAAAATGTCGAGTGTTGGGGAAATTTTGAAAAATACTCGTGAAGCCAAGGGAATTACTATTGAGCAGGTCGCTGAAGCAACAAGTATCCGAGTATTGTATTTAGAAGCAATAGAAAATGAAAAATTTAACTTGGTTCCAGGTGAGGTCTATTTAAAAGGTTTCATTCGTAATTATGCTAATTACATAGGACTTAATGGACCTGCAATGGTGGAAAAATACAAGGAACAGGTCGCTGAGGCAAGTAAAAAACATGAGCATGTTGTTCAAACTGATGCAGATGATTCTAAGTATCAGCAAGCTAAGCAATTTAGACGTAGCGAAAACAAATTAACAAAGTCAAAAGTGTGCACTGTTAAGTCATTAATTGAAAAGTTTTTGACGAAAAACAATATTGTAATCTTAATTGTTATTATTGTAGTTTTAGCGATAGGTACTTTTCTAAGCAGCTTACTTAATTCCGATAAAGGAAGAGAAGAAGTTAAGCTTAAGCAGGATGCGGTCGAGTCTGTACAAGGCAAATCTGATGGAAAATCAAAAGTTGCTTCTGTGTTTAAAAACCAAAGTGGTATTTATATTGTTAAAGATGCTTCTAATATTGAAACAAAAGTTGAATTCAGCGGCGATTGCTGGACAGAGGCATATGCTGATGGTAAAGAAGTGTTTGTGGGTATGATGACAGCTGGTAAGACTATTGAGTGGAGTGCTGAAAAAAATCTGCAAGTAAAACTTGGTAATGTCAGAGCTGCAAAAATCTACTGCAATGGACAGGCAATACCTTATGAATCAGATGAAAATGGCGTTGCACTGCGCACATTTAAGAGATAGTTTTTGGAGGATAACTAATGAGTGAATTTTTGCCGACTACGCTTGAGGAAATAAAGCAGCGTGGCTGGGAACAAATAGATTTCTTATTTATTAGCGGTGACGCGTATGTAGATCACCCTTCTTTCGGCCCGGCAGTTATATGTCGGGTTCTTGAGTCTAAAGGGTACAAAATCGCTATCATTAGCCAACCAGACTGGAAAAATGAAAAAAGTCTGGCAATTTTAGGCAAACCGCGTCTAGGTGTACTTATTTCAGGGGGAAACCTCGATTCTATGTTATGCCATTATACTGCTGCCCGTAAATTACGCAAAAAAGATAATTATTCGCCTGGTGGGATAATGGGAAAACGCCCTGACCATGCAACTGTCGTTTATGCGAAGCTGGCAAAAAAAGTATGGCCTGATCTGCCTGTTATTATTGGAGGCATTGAAGCTAGTCTGCGCAGATTTGCTCATTATGATTATTGGGAAGACAAGTTGTTGCCATCAATTCTTATAGAAAGCGGTGTCGATCTTCTCGTTTATGGTATGGGAGAAAAGCAAATTGTTGAAATAGCTGATTATCTCGCCGGCGGCGCTGATATCAGCACAATTCATTATGTGCGTGGTACTTCGTATATTTGTGATAATTTGCAAGATATTTCAGAACAGTATGTATCATTGCCATCATATGAAAGCATACTTCAAGACAAAAAGTTATTGGCAAAGGCATATAAATTGCAGAGTAACGAACAAGACCCTTTTTATGGTAAAATTGTAGTTCAGCAGTTCGCCAATAGGTATGTAGTACAGAGCCAGGCAACATATCCGTTGACTGAAGATGAGATGGATGCTATTTATGATCTTCCTTATTGCAGAACATACCACCCAAGTTATGAGAAACTAGGCGGCGTGCCTGCAATAGAAGAAGTTAAATTTAGTATTATAAGCCAGCGTGGTTGTTTTGGCAGCTGTTCGTTCTGTGCCATTCATTCACATCAGGGAAGAATTATTCAAGCCCGCAGTCATGAATCGATTTTGCGCGAAGCTAAAATAATAACTAAACTGCCAGATTTCAAAGGTTATATTCACGATGTCGGTGGACCAACTGCCAATTTCAGACATCCTGCATGTGCAAAACAATTAAAGACCGGTGCTTGCAAGCATCGTCAATGTTTATTTCCTGATGTATGCCCAAACATAGATGCTGACCATAGTGATTACATATCATTGTTGAAGAAAATCAGAGCTTTGCCGGGTATTAAGAAAGTATTTATAAGATCTGGAATAAGATATGATTATCTGTTAGCAGATAAATCTAATGAGTTTTTGGATGAACTTTGTCGTTACCATGTCAGTGGCCAGTTAAAAATTGCTCCGGAACATATTTCGCCTGGCGTACTTAAATGTATGGGGAAACCTGGTAAAGAAGTGTATTTGAAATTTATGAGGGTTTTCAGTAAGAAAAACAAGGAAATAGGTTTAAAACAATTTGTGGTGCCGTATTTCATTTCAAGCCATCCAGGCTGTACTATAAATGATGCTGTAGAATTAGCTGAATTTCTTCGTGACACAGGCCATTATCCTGAACAAGTTCAAGACTTTATTCCAACACCAGGAAGCTGCTCGACCGCCATGTATTATTCTGGAGTAGACCCAGAAACTGGCAAGAAAGTTTTCGTTACGCAAAATCCCCATGAAAAGGCAATGCAAAGAGCGCTGATGCAATATAAGAACCCCAAGAATCGTGCCTTAGTAAAAGAAGCGTTGCAAATGGCAAATCGTCTTGATTTAATAGGTAGTGATTCCAAATGCCTGCTTCGGTTGTCACAGGCACCTCATACCACGGAATCAAGAGTTAAAGGGAAAGTGCTTCAAAAGGATAACGGACGTAAGGACGCACGAAACTCCAAGCAGCGCAAGAGATAAGTGAGGGTATATGCGCATGATTAAGCATAAAGGTTGGCTTTTACTCCTACTATTTTTCATATGCTTTTGGTTTTTGCGTTTTGACAGTATTCAAACTGGCAGCGTAAATGCTGCTTCTGAAAATACTATAAGAGTTTACTCAGTGTTGCCTGAAGATTTGACCAGAGCTTTGCTAAATGAATACCAGGAGAAAACTAAAACTAAATTTGTATATAAGTTTGCCGATAAAGGACAAACTCTTTCTGCTAATGGGGAAGGCTTTGATTTAATTATTGCGCCCAGGGAAACGATGATTAAGCTGTCTTCTGATGGGAGACTGCTTAAACAAGATTCTCGCAAAGAAAGTTTGCCGCTCGCATTACAGGATGCCGAAGGCTATTGGACAAGCGTTTGTTATGACCCGTATGTGTTTTTGGTAAACTATGCATATTCGCGGAGGGTTGGACAAAAGAATTTGTTATCCTGGAAGGATATCGCTAAGCGAAATGATATAGTTATTAGTATGGAGGAGCTTAGCGGGACACCGGAAATGAGGTATTTCCTTACGGCACTGGCAAGCAAGCAGGGCGAAGAAGAGACTTTTAGTTTTTTAAAAAACATTAACAGAAAAATTCCTCAGTATGCAAAGTTTGCTATCAGCCCTATTCGTCTAACTACAATTGGGGAAGCAGATTTGGCAATTACCTCAAGAAATAAGGTTATAAAGTATATCGAAAATGATTTTCCGGCATACATTGTTGAACCTTCGGAGGGATTTCCGGCGCAGGTTTTTGCTGCTGGAATAGGAAAGGCTTCAACAAAGAGGGAATCTTGCGAAAAAATAATTAGTTGGCTGGTTAATGCCGAAGATGTTATAATTGTCACCGAAAAACTAGGATATGGGTATTTATTCATTTCGCAAAATAAATTTGAGAATGAAGCTAACAGAGAAAGTCTGCTGTGGGTAAATGATAAATATTTGACTGAGGAGAAGCGGACAGAATTAGTTGAAAAATGGCTGCAAAATGTTAGGTTTGCGGATAAGTGATTGAAAGGGTGTTTTTCTTGAAAATAGGTTTAGTAAGTCTTGGCTGTCCGAAAAATCTTGTTGATTCCGAAACAATGCTAGGCATAATTGAAGACAAGAAAATGACGATTACCAATAATCCCGAGGAAGCCGATATAATTGTTGTCAATACCTGTGGATTTATCGAATCGGCTAAGGAAGAATCGATAAATACGGTTCTGCAGATGGCGGAATATAAAAATGAAGGCAACTGCAAGTATTTGATTTTAGCTGGTTGCCTAGGTCAAAGATATTCCGAAGAACTGCTTGCCGATATTCCGGAAGTAGATGCTATTGTAGGTACGGAGTGTTATACTGAAATTGGTAAGGTAATAGAAAGAGTGCTTCTAGGGGAGCGTTTTATTTGTTTACAGCCTGCTTCTAGCGCAGAAAATGAAACCGGCATGATGCCGAGAATATTGACTACGCCGAATTATACCGCTTATTTAAAAATTTCTGAGGGCTGTGATAATTGCTGTTCTTACTGCATTATACCGAAAATTCGTGGACCTTACAGGAGCAGACCGTTTGAAGAGATTTTAGCTGAAGCCAAAGCTTTGGTTAGCAGTGGTGTTAAAGAGTTAATTTTAGTTGCACAGGACACAACTCGCTACGGAGAAGACTTATATGGTTCATTACGCTTGGCTGAATTGCTTAAAGAACTAAATAAGCTGGAAAATTTAAAATGGATAAGGATTTTGTATTGTTATCCGCAATATTTTTCAGACGAATTAATCGAAACAATAGCAAATTGCGAGAAAGTATGTAAGTATGTGGACATCCCATTACAGCATATTAGTGATTCTCTTTTAAGCAGCATGAATAGACCTGATACGAAAGAACAGATAGTTACCCTACTGGCAAAATTGAAAAATCGCATACCTGATATTTGTATTCGCACAACTTTTATAGTTGGGTTCCCAGGAGAAACCAATGATGATTTTGATGAACTCAAAGCATTTGTTGCCGAACATAAATTTGCCTGTGCAGGTGTATTTACCTACTCACAAGAAGAAGGTACAGTGGCCGCGTTAATGCCTAACCAGATTGACGATGATTTGAAACAAGATCGTTATCATGAACTGATGGCCATACAGGCACAGGTATCTGAGGAAATTCACATTAATCTGGAAGGGAAAGTCCTGGATGTTCTTATAGAAGGATTTGACGAAGAAAATAAGAATCTTGCCTGCGGAAGGTCCTACAGAGAAGCTCCTGAAATTGACGGCAGCATTTATATTGAAGATGCAGCTGCAATTAAAGTCGGTGAATTTGTTAAAGTAAGAATTGTACAAGGGTTTACTTACGAATTGGTCGGAGAACTGGTATAGTTCACTAGGAGGTCAAGTAAGGATGATTGTCGAAGTAATTAACACTGGAACTGAATTGCTGCTGGGTGATATTTTAAATACTAATTTTCAATATCTATCTAAAGCATTGAATCAGAAAGGGTTTGATGTTTTATATCAGACTACTGTTGGCGATAATGAAAATAGACTAAGAGAAGTGCTGAAAATTGCGCTTACACGCGCAGATATTATTATTACTACAGGTGGCTTAGGACCAACGCGCGGCGACATTACTAAGGAGATGGTTGCTTCTGTATTGGACCTTTCGTTAGAACTTGATCAGGAAACGCTTGAAAAAATTAACCGTTTTTTTATTCATAGAGGCATTTGTATGCCAGAAAATAATGTTAAGCAGGCTATGGTTCCGCAAGGGGCATATGTTTTAAAAAATGATACCGGCACTGCACCGGGTTTGGCGGTTGAAAATGATGGTAAGCTTATTATATTGCTGCCTGGACCTCCAAATGAAATGAAACATGTTTGTAATTTGCAAATGTTGCCTTTTTTAGAAGAACATTTTGCAAAACAAGGAATTATCCACTCCAAGGTATTGCGTCTTAGGGGAATTGGTGAATCAACTGTGGCTGAAAAGTTGGATGATATCATTATTTCACAAACCAACCCTACTATTGCAATTTATGCCAGAAGCGGCGAAATTATTATCAGGATCACTGCTAAAAGTATCGATTACGATATAGCCGAAGAAATGATCTTAAAAATGGAGAAAGAAGTTCGCAAAAGGCTGGAGGATAATATATATGGCGTTGATAACGAGTCTTTAGCTAAGAAACTTGGCGAGGAATTATTGAAAAGAAATGCCACTATTTCTTTTGCTGAGTCTTGCACGGGTGGTTTAGCGAGCAGTATGCTGACAGATATATCCGGCAGTTCTGAGTATTTATTAGGTTCAGTTGTTTCTTATAGCAACAAGGCAAAGGCTGACGTTATCAATGTGTCTGAAGTAAGTTTGAAAAAATTTGGGGCTGTGAGTGAACAGGTTGCATGCGAAATGGCTATGGGAGTCAGAAATCTCTTTGGTACTACATTGGGAGTGTCAATCACTGGGATTGCTGGTCCTGGGGGCGGTTCGATTGAAAAGCCTGTTGGCTTGGTATATATGGCTATAGCTAGTGAAAATGGAACTGTTTGTCAGAAACATAATTTTACAGGTAGTCGAACAGACAACAAATTGCGTAGTGTATTAGCCGCTTTTTCGCTGGCTTTGGACAAATTAATTGAAGATTTTTAGGAGGAATTATGACAAACAACACAAAAGAAATGTTCGGTGAATTACTGCTTGACAAAAAAATAGTAACAGCACTGACGGAAATGGGTTTTGAAGAACCGTCTCCAATTCAAAGAGAGACTATCCCCTTTGTTTTAGAAGGAAATGACGTAATTGGTCAAGCTCAGACTGGAACAGGTAAGACAGCTGCTTTTGGCATTCCAATTGTACAGAATATTACTGACCATCGTCACATTCAGGCTTTAATTATGACACCTACTCGTGAACTTGCGATACAAGTAGCAGAGGAGGTTGGTAAGATAGGTCAGACAAAACGTATAAAAGCGCTGCCTGTTTATGGTGGGCAACCTATTGACCGTCAGATTCGTTCTTTGCGTAGCGGTGTACAGATTGTCATTGGTACACCTGGAAGATTGCTTGACCATATCCGCAGAAATACGATTAAACTTGATAATATAAAGTTTCTTGTTGTTGATGAAGCGGATGAAATGCTTGACATGGGCTTTGTTGAGGATATGGAAGAAATAATGAAGAATCTTCCAGTAGAAAGACAGACACTTTTGTTCTCAGCAACTATGCCGAGACCGATTTTAAGCTTAACAAAGAAATATATGAAAGCGCCAAAGCTGGTTGCCATTCATAAAGAGGTTGTTACAGCACCATCAGTTGATCAGTTTTATTACGAAACGAAAGATAAAGTTGATGGTTTATGTCGTTTACTTGATGTTGAGATTAATGGAAAACTCATTATATTCTGCCGGACTAAAAAGGGCGTTGATGAATTAGTAATTGCTTTGGGTACACGCGGCTATTTGGCAGAAGGTTTGCATGGCGATTTGAGTCAAAATCAACGTGATCGCGTTATGAAGAAATTCCGTGCTGGACGCGTTGATATTCTGATTGCAACTGATGTTGCCGCTCGTGGCTTGGATATTGAAAACATTACTCATGTCGTTAATTTTGACATACCCCAGGATCCAGAGAGCTATGTTCACCGTATAGGTAGAACTGGCCGCGCAGGCAATAAAGGTGTTGCATTGACATTTATAACTCCGCGCGAATTTAGGCAACTAAAGTTGATTGAAAAAGCTGTGAACATTAAAATTGTACGTCGCCAGTTGCCTACAGAAGCCAATGTTTTGGAGAGACAAAGAGAAATTATTGTTTCAAAACTGCAGAGTGTTCTTGACCAAAATAATTATAATGATTATTTGACTATCGTTAGTACTTTAACGAAAGATTATAATGCTGAAGAGGTTGCTGCCGCTGCTGTGAAATTGATGCAAGAAGGTACTAAAGCACTGGAACCTCCTGCTGAAAGTACAGTTGCTCCGGATATGGCTAATACAGGCGCACGACCAGGTATGGTTCGTATGTTTATAAATATCGGCCGAAGCCAAAAGATTACTGTCAAAGATATAATTCAATCTATTGCGATAGAAGCTGATATACCAGGCAAGGATATTGGTGCAATTAGTATTTATGATAAATTTACTTTTGTTGAAGTACCTGAAGGGGTTGCTGAAAAGGTTCTTGCCGTCATGCACCGTAATACAATCAAAGGCTACAAAGTAAATGTTGAACCTGCACGTGCTAGGGATTAAAGCGGAATCTTATCTTTGAACATATAAAAACTGCTTATCACGTAATGTGAAAGCAGTTTTTTGTATGCTTAAGTTTATGCTAATTTATTGATCAAGACAAAAATTTGTAAAAAAATAAAGGTTATTTGATATTTATGTCGAATTATCAGCAGGTAACTCAAAATGTGTGGATATAAGAGGAGGTAACTATCAGATGCATAGTTATAGCATGCAGCTCGGTGGCAGAACACTGACCATCGAAGCAGGGAAAATTGCAAAACAGGCAAATGGTTCAGTATTGGTACGCTACGGTGATACAGCGGTTGTTGTCGCAGTAACCGGAACAAAAGTACCAAGGGAAGGTGTTGATTTCTTCCCACTAACAGTAGATTTTGAAGAAAAAATGTATGCTGTAGGGAAAATTCCTGGCGGCTTTATAAAAAGGGAAGGTAGGCCAAGTGAGGCTGCTATTTTAACTAGCAGATTGATTGATCGTCCAATCAGACCAATGTTCCCGGATGGCTATCATAACGATGTTCAAATTGTTGCGACAGCTGTATCAGTAGATCAGGACAACCCGCCTGACATGGCAGCTATGATTGGTGCATCCTGTGCACTTTCTATTTCTGATATTCCTTTTGAAGGACCGATTGCGGGAGTTCGTATAGGCCTCATTAATGGAGAATTTATTGTAAATCCTAATGTTGAACAAGCAAAAATCAGTGAGTTAAGTCTTGCGGTAGCAGGAACAAAAGATGCAATCCTAATGGTTGAGGCTGGTGCTAAAGAAGTATCAGAAGAAACTATGTTAGATGCTATTTGGTTTGCTCATGATGTTATTAAAGACATAGTGGCTTTCCAAGAAAAAATCCAGGCAGAAATTGGTAAAATAAAAATGGAAGTACCTGTGTACATCCCACCGGCGGAAATTGTAGAAGATATTCGAGCTTTCGGTGCAGAAAAATTAAAAGCAGCTCTGATGGATGCCGATAAACTTCATCGTGAAGAAATGGTCGCACAGGTTAAAAGTGAAATTGCTGATCACTTTAACGAGAAATACCCTGAAAATGGAAAAGACGTAGCTTATATAACTCAAAAACTTATTAAGACTGTTGTACGAAGAACAATTTCTGTAGATAAAATCCGCCCTGATGGACGTCAACTTGATGAAGTAAGACCAGTAACCTGTGAAGTTGGACTTTTGGCCCGTCCGCATGGTTCTTCTTTGTTTACGCGTGGTCAGACGCAAATTTTGAATGTACTGGCATTGGCACCTTTGCGTGAAGTGCAGATTATTGATGGTCTTGGCGTTGAGGAAACAAAACGTTATATTCATCATTACAATTTCCCGCCTTATAGTGTAGGAGAAACAAAACCGCTCCGTTCTCCAGGTCGTCGCGAAATTGGTCATGGTGCTTTGGCAGAAAGAGCATTGTTGCCTGTAATTCCATCAGAAGACGAATTTCCATATGCAATTCGTCTTGTTTCCGAGGTATTGGAATCAAATGGTTCATCATCAATGGGTAGTGTCTGCGGCAGCACTTTGTCTTTGATGGATGCAGGAGTACCGATTAAGGCACCTGTTTCTGGTGTCGCAATGGGTCTTGTTAAAGATGGTGACTATTTTACGATTCTTACCGATATTCAAGGTTTGGAAGATGCTCTTGGTGATATGGACTTCAAGGTTGCGGGTACTGAAAATGGTATTACTGCTATTCAAATGGATATTAAAATAGATGGCATTAACAAAGAAATTTTCCAACAAGCATTAGCACAAGCTAAAAAGGGTCGTGCATTCATCCTTGGCAAAATGATGGAAGCCATATCAGAACCCAGAAATGAACTTTCTCCTTACGCACCTAAGATTACTACAATTAACATTAATCCAGATAAGATACGCGATATAATTGGCCCTGGCGGCAAAATGATCAAAAAAATCGTGGATGAAACCGGTGCTAAGATTGATGTTGATGACAGCGGCAAAGTTTTTGTGGCAGCTGTAAACAGCGAAGCTGCAAAGAAAGCAATTGACATGATTGAAGGTATCGTTGCTGTAGCTGAAGTTGGCAAAATTTATACCGGTAAGGTTACACGATTGATGAATTTTGGCGCTTTTGTTGAAATACTTCCTGGTAAAGAAGGTCTTGTACACATTTCCCAGCTTTCGACTGAAAGAGTTGAAAAGGTTGAAGATGTTGTTTCCGTTGGTGACGAAATAGCTGTTAAAGTTGTTGAAATCGACCAGAAGGGTCGTATTAACCTTTCTCGTAAAGCAGTACTACAAGGTTAAAATGTTTTATAAAAGCCTGTGCTTTTGCACAGGCTTTTATTGTTAGTCCACCTGTATAATGCTATAATAATTAAAAAATAATATTTAATTGTAAGGAGTAAAAATATGCGAGTACGTGGTTTTGAGAAAGTAACTGAATATACTAATAGTGATTTTTTACTGCCTTCGCGCAAGACGAAATATTCAGCTGGTTATGATTTTTGTCTGCCTGAGGATGTTGTTTTGTATGCAGGTAAGGTAAATGTTGTTCCTACTGGCGTTAAGGCCTATATGCAAGATACAGAATATCTTGGCATGCATCTTCGTTCAAGTATTGCTATGAAAATGTCTTTAACAATGATTAATAATCAGGGTATTATTGACTCAGATTATTATAATAACGCAGATAATGAAGGTCATATTAAGCTTCTTATTTATAATCTCAATGATCATGACGTTAGTTTGAATAAGGGTGAACGTATTGCCCAAGGCATTTTTTACCCTTTTCTTTTGGCTGATGATGATGCGGAAAGTCGCAAAGAAATACGCAGTGGCGGGTTTGGAAGTACAAAATAAGATTTGTGTTTGACAAAAGAACTTATAGTAGTATATAATTACGCTAATTGAAAAAGAATGATAGAGGAGCGGGAAGCATTATTAGTTCGTGTAGAAGGGATTTGTTGATGCGAATGAAAGGGTTACCGCCGAAGTTTGACAGTGGCCGCACTGTCATGCTGGGCCGCCGGTTAAGAGCTGTCGGACTGTCGCCAAAATTTTGGTGGAGTGCTATCTCATAATGCTTCGAGTACCGAGAATTAACAGGTATTTAAAAGCCGTTGGGATAACCAACGGCTTTTATTTTATAATAGGGAGATGTTTAGATTGAATCGTATTCTTGTTAATGGCGCATTGGGCCGAATGGGTAGTGAAGTTGTAAGAACTGTTTTAAAACAAAATGATATGGAACTTGTCGCTGCGGTTGACATTATGGCTAAAGATAAAACGGTTGAAGGTACAAATCTTTTATTTGATACGGACCTTGAAATGGCATTAAAGAGAGCAAAACCTGATGTAGTAGTTGATTTTACACGTCCAGATGTTGTCATGAAAAATTTGAGAATAATTTTAAATGCTGGTGCTTATGCAGTAGTTGGTACTACTGGTGTATCACAGGCAGATATGACTGAGCTTGATGAATTGGCAAAAGAAAATAAGACAGGTATTTTAATTGCTCCTAATTTTGCTTTGGGTGCCATTTTGATGATGAAAGTTGCCTGCGAAGCAGCAAAATATTTTCCGCAGATTGAAATTATTGAATTGCATCATGATCAAAAACTTGATGCACCATCGGGTACAGCTATTTTAACAGCAAAAAAATTAGCTGAAGTTCGCGAAGGCTTTGTTGCTCAAGGTAATCCAGCCGAAGAAGAAAAACTTGAAGGCGCCCGTGGTGCCGAATATGAAGGCATGCATATCCATAGTGTACGTTTACCTGGTTTTGTTGCTTCACAAGAGATTATTTTTGGCAGCGCAGGCGAAACTTTAAAAATACGCAATGATTCTATCAATCGAGAATGTTATATGCCAGGAGTTATCCTTGGCTGCCGTAAGATTATTGATAAAAAAGGACTTGTTTACGGATTGGATCAATTGCTGTAGTTAACTACTAATATGAAAAGGGGAAGGCGAAATGAAAAAGTATAATGTTGCTATTTTAGGTGCTACAGGGGCGGTTGGGCAAGAATTTTTAAAACTTATTGAAGAAAGAA
>JBFWIF010000035.1:0-20415 GCA_050256135.1 Acidaminococcaceae bacterium
ACGTATACTTGCAGAATTTTTAGAAATAGTCCAAATTACCTGTAATTCACGTCAGGAAAGAGAAATTGGTGATCTAATGAAAAAAAGATTGCAAGACCTTGGCGGTGAAGTAATTGAAGATGAAGCAGGAGCGATTATTGGCGGCAATTGCGGCAATATAATTGCTAATTTCAAGGGGGAACTAGAAGACTTACCAACAATTATGTTAGCAGCACACTTGGATTGTGTAGTTCCTTGTGTTGGCGTAAAACCAATTTTAAAAGATGGCATAATTACCTCAGATGGTACAACCATTCTTGGTTCTGACGATAAAGCTGGGGTTGTTCCAATTTTAGAGGCATTGCGTGTTTTGAAAGAAAATAATATTCCTCATGGAAACTTGCAGATTGTATTTTCTGTATGTGAGGAAGGAGGGCTCCTTGGTTCGAAGAACATTGATCGCACTCTCCTGAAGGCTGATTTTGGTTATGAACTTGATTCTAGCGGCCGTCCCGGCAAAATCATTGTGACGGCTCCTGGACAAAATAAAATAAATGTTAAAGTTCACGGTAAGACGGCTCATGCTGGTTTGGAGCCTGAAAAGGGCATTAATGCCATAAGAGCTGCTGCGAAAATAATTGCCGATTTACCACAAGGTCGTATTGATAATGAAACTACATGTAACATAGGCATAATTTCTGGAGGTATGGCAACTAATATTGTTCCAGATTTAGTGGAAATCAAGTGTGAAGCACGTAGCAGAAATCAAGAAAAATTAGATAAGTTAACCGATGAAATGCGGCAGATTTTTGAACAAGGCGCAAAGAAAAATGATGTGAAAGTTGATGTAGAAATAAGTAAAGCGTATAACTCTTACGTCATAGATATGCAAAGTAAAGTAGTAGTTACTGCAAAAGAAGCTGCAGAACGTATTGGCCTCAAGGTAGACGTCGCAGGCACTGGTGGTGGCAGTGATGCTAATCACTATAATAATTATGGTGTTGTATGCACAGCTCTTGGCGTGGGTATGCAAAATGTACATACTTGTGAAGAATTTATATATGAAGAAGATTTGTATAAAACTTCTGAATGGGTACTGGAAATAATAAAGAGTGTTTCTAAGTAATTGGCCTAATAATGTTAAATATCATAATATTAATCAATATAAGGGTAGGGGGTACTTAAATGGGCTTAGTTATCTCATTGTTAGTTACATTTTGGGCTGGATATTTGATTTACAAAAAATATAAGGCACAACCTGTTTTATTTTTAGGCGGCATGATTCTTATGTTTGCTGCGGTAATTCTTGGTTATGGGCATATTTTGCCACAAAAGGCAAGTACGGGGTTGGTATTATTCGACGCATTCGAATTTATCAGGGCTACTTTAAGCACCAACGCTGCAAAACTAGGACTTAACATTATGGCAGTTGGCGCGTTCGCAAGATATATGGATAAGATTGGCGCATCCAGTGCCTTGGTTCGTTTAACTATTAAACCATTGATGGCATTAAAATCTCCCTATCTAGTATTATCAGGAACCTGGATTGTTGGTATGTGTATTGGATTATGTATAAACAGTGCTTCTGGGTTGGCTATGCTTTTGATGGTAACGATGTTCCCTATCCTTATTGGCTTGGGGGTTAGTAGATTAGCTGCTACAGCAGCAGTTGCGACAACTCTTTGCTTTGATTGGAGCCCGAGTGATACGGGGACAATTCTTTCTGCCGAGACTGCTGGCGTTGACCCTGTAATTTATTGGACTAACTATCAAGTACCAATAGTATTAGTGGCTTTTGTTGTTGTTGGCATTCTTCATTATTTGACTCAAAAATATATGGATAAGCGTGACGGTCATATCGTTAAACCAGTCGAAGTAGAGAAAACTGAAACTGAAGAAGCAAAAGCACCTGGTATCTATGCGATATTACCTGTTATTCCGCTGGCACTAATATTGTCTTTTAGTTCTTTGTGGATTCAATCTATAAAAGTTAATATTGTTAATGCTATGATTATTGGTTTAAGTGTTGGTATGATTTTTGAATATATTCGTTGGCGTGATGGCAAAAAAGTATTTGCTGATGTTCAAGCCTTTTTTGATGGCTTGGGAATGCAAATGGCCAATGTAATAACATTGATTGTTGCTGGTCAGACTTTTGCCAAAGGGTTGATGACCATGGGAACAATTGACTCAATTATCACTTCAAGTCATAATTGGGGGTTTGGCCCAATGGGTATGATGATTGTTATGGTTGCGATTATTTCGGTTTCTGCTATTGTTATGGGTTCCGGCAATGCTCCGTTCTTTGCTTTTGCTGCGTTGACACCAGCGGTTGCTGCGAAGATGGGAATTGCACCAGTCCTGATGCTTTTGCCAATGCATTTTGCGGCAAGTATTGCCCGCAATTGTTCTCCTATAACAGCAGTTATCGTTGTAGCTTCAGGCATGGGCGGTGTTTCACCATTTGATTTAATTAAACGTACAGCGATACCAATGGCTGGAGCTATGTTAGTAAATATTGGCATGACTTTCTTTTATTACTATAGAGGTTAATCAACTTACTGTTAAGGAGTTGAGACGATAATGTTTGTTTGTGATTGTCATTGTGATACGCTGACAGAGTTATACAAAAAAGGTGCAGCTCTTTATGAAAACGAACAGCATTTGGATATTAAACGAATTATTGCTAATGGCGGCGGTTTGCAATTTTGCGCAATTTTTGTTCCTACTCCCGAAATGCGTCATTATGGTGGTTTGCGCTACACATTATGTTTGCTGGACAAATATAAACAAGAAATTAAAGCGATGAAAAATTCTCGAGTAGATATTTTCCAGGTATTTAAAAAAACAGATGTTGATGAAATTTTAAACCACCAGGCATCTACACTTCTGGCTATTGAAGAGGGTGGAGCCATTGATGGCAGCCTTGAGGCCTTGCGGATGTTGTATGAACTAGGTGTTCGCGCAATGACTTTGACCTGGAGTAATAGGAACGATATTGCTGATGGCATCAACGAAGAAGTAACCGGTGGTGGACTTACTGTTTTTGGTCGTAACGTGGTATCAGAAATGAACCGTCTTGGTATGTTGGTTGATGTGTCACATATTTCGACAAGGAGTTTTTGGGATGTAATGCAGGTAACTACTAAACCAATTATTGCCACTCATTCCAATGCTAAGAAGCTTTGTTCACATCCACGTAATTTACATGATGAACAAATAAAGACTATAGCAAGCAACGATGGCTTGATAGGTATTACCTTTGCAGGTCAATTTTTGGAAGAGGATTATAATAATGCGTGTATAGATAGTGTTTATCGCCACATTGATTACATGTTAAATTTAATTGGCAATGATGATCATATAGGTTTTGGTTCTGATTTTGATGGAATTTCACATCCGCCTTACAATATTAAAGGAGTACAGGACTATGTGCCCATTATAGAATATTTAAACGCAAAAAATTATTCTGAAGACACTATTAAAAAAATCACGCATCAAAATGTTTTGTCCTTGTTAAAAAAAGTATTATAATTTAATAACTAGTTATCAGAGGTGAAGCGGGTTGACTCTTTTGGTCAATTGTTTCATCTCTTTTTTACGAAGAATTGAGATTATTAGTGTTTTGAATAGGTTTTAGATATTGTATTGCAAGAATTAATCATCTTTTACATCAGAAAAGTTGAAATACGGTTAATCGTTAGCGTATAATAATAGTATTATCTAGATGGATTGTGCTTTACTGAAGAGAGGATGGAAAAATAATGCGTATTGTTTTGACTATTGTTGGAAAAGACCGCGTTGGTATCATTGCTAAAGTAAGCAATTTACTGGCGGAACACGGTGTTAATATTTTAAATATTAACCAAAATATTTTGGAAGGTTTCTTTAATATGGTGCTAATCGCCGATATGTCATCTGCTGATGTCAGTTTGAAAGATTTACAAGAAATGGCCGTGCGAATAGGCAAGGAAATAGGTGTTGAAATTAAAGTTCAACATGAAGATATTTTTACTGCTATGCATCGAATTTGAGGAGGACGTTATGTTCGATATTAAAGATATTTTAGAAACCAACAGGATGATTACTGAAAATAATCTGGATGTTAGAACTATTACTATGGGTATCAGCCTGAGAGATTGTTCTCATCCTGATATTAATGTTACTGCGCAAAAGATATATGACAAAATAACTAAGAAAGCTGAAAATCTTGTGAAAACAGGTGAAGATCTTGAAACAGAACTTGGTGTGCCTATTATCAACAAGCGTATTTCAGTAACGCCTATTTCAATTATAGGTGAAAGTAGCGATGCATCCAGCTATGTTCCGTTAGCAAAAGCTTTGGATGCGGCTGGTAAGACGATAGGCGTTAATTTTGTAGGTGGGTTTTCCGCTCAGGTTGACAAGGGTTATACGAAAGGTGACAAGATTTTAATTGCTTCGATTCCTGAAGCGCTTGCAGTTACAGATATTGTTTGTTCTTCTGTTGCTATCGGTTCCACTAAGTGTGGCATAAATATGGACGCTGTGGCTGAAATGGGCAGAGTAATCAAAAAGGCTGCTGAACTGACTGCTGAAAGAGATGCAATTGGCTGTGCTAAATTAGTGGTTTTCTGCAATGCAGTTCCCGATAATCCATTTATGGCAGGTGCTTTTCATGGCGTGACTGAACCAGAAAGTGTTATCAATGTTGGTGTCAGCGGTCCTGGTGTTGTGAAAAGAGCGCTTGAAGATGTTAGAGGACAAGATATTGGGGCTGTTGCTGAGACAATAAAGAAAACAGCATTCAAAATAACACGTGTAGGTCAATTGGTTGCTCAAGAAGCAGCACGCAGACTTAATACGCAGTTTGGCATTATTGATTTATCATTGGCACCTACACCTGCTATAGGTGACAGTGTTGCGCATATTTTGGAAGAAATTGGTCTGGAAAGTTGTGGTGGACCGGGGACGACGGCTACATTAGCATTATTGAATGATGCTGTTAAAAAAGGCGGGTTAATGGCTTCCAGCTATGTAGGCGGTTTGAGCGGCGCGTTTATTCCTGTAAGTGAAGATGCAGGTATGATTGCTGCAGTTGAACGTGGAAGCTTAACCCTTGAAAAACTTGAAGCAATGACCTGTGTTTGCTCAGTTGGATTAGACATGATTGCAGTACCTGGCGATATTTCTGCTCAGACGATTTCAGCTATTATTGCCGATGAAGCCGCTATTGGCATGATAAATAACAAGACTACAGCAGTCCGCCTTATTCCTGTACCGGGAAAAGGTGTAGGAGATGTAGTAGAATTTGGCGGTTTGCTCGGACATTGCCCGATTATGCCTGTAAATACATTCAAACCGGATGTGTTCATTGCCAGAGGTGGGCGTATTCCAGCTCCTGTACGGAGTTTAACCAACTGATGATTAAGAAGAAGACGGCTCAAATCTTGGCTTGTCTTGAAGAAAAGTACGCGGGAACTGCAACTGCTTTAAATTATGGTTCGCCGTTTGAATTGCTTATTGCTGTGATTCTTTCCGCTCAATGTACAGATGAAAGAGTTAACAAAGTTACACAAAGGATTTTCCCTAAATATAATTCACCTCAAAAAATGGCTGAACTTTCACAAGAAGAAATGGAAAATCTCATTCGTGATTGTGGGTTATTCAGGTCAAAGGCCAAAAACATTTTGGCTACTTGTAAAAAAATAGCGCAAAAATATAATTGCGAAGTACCTGATAATATCAATGATTTGATGGATTTGCCGGGTGTTGGGAAAAAGACAGCAAACGTTATAGTAAACATTATCTACGGAATTCCTGCTATTGCAGTTGATACACATGTTTTTCGCGTTTCGCATAGGTTAGGGCTTTCTGATGGAAAAGATCCAGCTGCAGTTGAAAAAGACTTGATGCGAGTTATACCTAAAGAAAAATGGGGAGAAGCTCATCATTGGCTTATTTGGCATGGCAGAAAGATTTGCAAGGCAAGAAAACCTGATTGTATGGAATGTATGCTGGTTAATTTGTGCCCTTATGATGATAAAAATTTTATTAACAAATAAACCTTGCAAAAGCAAGGTTTATTTGTTTTATACACAAGATGCTTTGAACGCTTTTCGTAGACTAGCATTGAAATATATGGTAAAATGTAAAAACTATATGCACTTTAAAGGAGCAAGTAATAATGATAATAACTCAAGGCTTGGCGCTAAGATTTGGTAAGCGCGTGCTGTTTGAAGATGTAAACTTAAAATTTACCGAAGGTAACTGTTATGGTTTAATTGGTGCCAATGGTGCTGGAAAATCAACATTTCTTAAAATTTTATCTGGTGAAATTGAACCAAGTTCCGGCGACGTTGTTATTGATAAAGGACAACGACTCGCTGTTTTAAAGCAGGATCAATATGCCTTTGATGAATATGAGGTATTAAAGACTGTTATTATGGGACATAAAAGACTTTACGATATTATGGTTGAGAAGGATGAGCTTTATGCAAAGCCAGACTTTAGTGATGAAGATGGGATGAAGGCTTCTGAACTAGAAGGAGAATTTGCTGAGTTGAATGGTTGGGAAGCAGAAACTGAGGCTGCCAGATTATTGGCAGGCTTGGGTATCCCCGTTGAACTACATGAGAAAAAAATGGCAGAGCTTAGTGGTAAGGAGAAAGTCAGGGTCCTTTTGGCGCAGGCTTTGTTTGGGACACCGGATATTCTTCTATTGGATGAACCGACTAACAATCTGGATTATAATTCCATTGCTTGGTTGGAAGATTTTTTGGCATCTTTTCCTAATATAGTTCTTGTTGTTTCCCATGACAGGCATTTTCTCAATCAAGTTTGTACACACATAGCTGATTTTGATTTCAGTAGTGTGCAAATATACGTTGGCAACTATGACTTTTGGCAGGAGTCAAGCCAAATGGCGTTGCAGATGGCCAAGGATGCTAATAAGAAAAAAGAAGATAAAATTAAAGAACTTCAAACCTTTATTCAGCGTTTTAGTGCGAATGCTTCAAAATCAAAACAAGCTACATCACGTAAAAAACTACTTGATAAAATTGAACTTGATGATATCAAACCTTCAACAAGACGTTATCCTTATATCAATTTTAAGCCTGACAGAGAAGCGGGCGATGAAATTCTGTTTGTAACTGATTTGTCAAAGACTATTGAAGGAGAAGTCTTGTTTAAAGATTTGAGCTTCACATTGGCTAAGGGTGATAAGGTAGCATTAGTTGGCGGTAATGGACAAGCCCAAACCGCTTTGATGCAAATCTTGATGGGTGAAATGGAACCTGACAGTGGAGAATATAAATGGGGTGTGACAACCAGCCAGACTTATTTTCCAAAAGACAACAGTAAGTATTTTACTGCAGAGGATAATCTTGTTGACTGGCTTCGTCAGTATTCTATTAATCAAGAAGAAACTTTTTTGCGTGGTTTCTTAGGCAGAATGCTTTTCTCAGGCGAAGAAACTCAAAAAGCTTCCAATGTGCTCTCTGGTGGAGAAAAAGTGCGTTGTATGTTTGCAAAGATGATGTTGTCCGGCGCTAATGTGCTTCTTCTTGACGAACCGACAAACCATCTTGATTTGGAATCAATTACATCACTTAATAATGGTTTAAAAGATTACACAGGGACGCTGCTTTTGCGTTCTAATGACCACCAGCTTTTGTCGACTGTTTGTGATAGGGTTATCGAATTAACTCCAAATGGTTATATTGATCGTAAGTATAACTATGATGAATATCTTGCTCATCCGGAAATAATTGAATTACGTAAAGAATTAGGCGCCATTTAGAAATAAATATTATTAGTAGAAGAACTGCCTGGCTTGCTAAAGTCAGGCAGTTCTTTATAAAAACGAAGAATTTTAAGATGTGTTTACTCGTTTGAACACGATTTAAACGCGTGCTATAATAAGATTACTGTGGATTTAGTGTGAGGTAATAATGGAAAACGTTTATGATATAATTGCTGATTTTTATGATCATGATGAAAACTGGAACATGTTACTGCGACGTGAATATGCCGAAGGCTATATTCGTAAAGAAGCATGGAAAGGATTAAATGACAATCAACTTCAAAAAAAGTGGGAACAGATAATGATGTTGTGCCTTTATCTGGGTTATGCTGAAACTTTTCTGGGTGATATGACAGATGATGATTTTATTGATGCTATAGCCTGGTGCGGCCGAAATATTTCGGAATTTAAAATTTCGTATAAAAATGTGAAATTGTTTTTAGACACATGTGGCAGTTTATTTGTATACTTAAAGAGTAAAAATGCTATTACTAGTGCCGTCGCTCCCAAAGTAGCGGCTGAAAGGCTTCTTGGTGATGATTCTGTTTTGCGGGTGATTAACGAAAAGGGTGACTTCTTGCCGGGTGAGGGTTTTGATGATAAGTTTTCAACACCTAACGCACCTGTAAAGATATTTTTAAATATAGGTGATATGCTCCAACAATTGCTGGATGAACTGCATTATTATTTTCAGGATAAGAAATTTAATATGGATTTGGAAAGAGCAGTCTTTCTTTATCATGGTATTTTCCCTGAAGATCAAAATGAAGAAGTTGAAGAAAGCGATGAGTTTTGGCAGTGTTTTTGGGATTACTTTTTGTTTGATTATCACTTGTTGACTGATGATAAAACTCCACTTGAACATTTTTATGAGCATGGTTCAACTTCTAATAAAGAGTTAGTTGCGGAACTAATGAAGGCGCGTTTAGCCGTTTTTTCGGTTGATAGTATTAATGAAGACAACATGTATATTTGCACGGACTTTCTGACAGGCGAAAAGTATGCTCTGAATTTACCAATAGATGAAGAATTTGATACTAAAGAGATGTTATTTGTTGGTCATTGCTTTTATAATAATACTATGGTTATGAATTACGTTCGTTGTTTAAAAATAGGGAAATTAGCTCGCAAAAGATTGTATGATATGCTGAAGCATTGTTATGAATGGTATAAAATTCAGGAACCTGATGCAAAATGGATTGATTTTATTGCAAGACATCCCATGCTTTTACGCCATCTCACTTATATATATTCAGTTTATGTAAAACTTGATGGATTTAGTTATGAAACTAGTATTAAGAGCTACAAACCGCCAGATATTACTGCCGTTGATGAAGTTTCAAAATGTATAACCAGCGTAATGAAATCCTACCATTTTTCTTGCAGGGATATCAATTTAGCTACGCGTTTGTGGAAAGATTTTTCTTACCATGAAACCAATGCTATTAATAAGCCGGAAGTGTGGGCATCAGGGGTCATAGAAAATTTTGTCAGGTTAAACGCTGTATATAATTATTCGGAAGAGAAAGTTGCAGAAATGTGTTGGCAAGTGCCAGTAGGTGTTTTAAACAAAGTCGCCGATAAGATTAAAAATGTGTTGCGTATCGAAAAGTTTGATCCGCGTTACTGCAATGAAGAGGGTTTCTTGTTGATGTTGTTCTCATCGTAAGGAGTGATTAAAATGGTATGTAAAAAGTGTGGCTTTGAATATGAAGATAATTTGAGAGAATGCCCTAATTGTCAGACACCTAATGAGCCAGAAGAAACCAAAGTATTGAATGCTGATGAAAGAGATACCTTTAAAGGCATTACTATTGATGAAGCTGGTGAAACGGAAAATAAAAGCTATAGCAGTTCTGAGGACAAAACAGAAAATATATTCAAAGGAACGCATGTATATCATACCAGCGTTTCAACAGGGCACTTTGGTTTTATTTGGCAATTGCTTTTTCTGATTGTAGTTGCTGGAATCGTGTTTGTTCTTCTGCCCGCTTTCTTATTGGTTTTCATGGCAATGGCGGCATTTTATCTTTTGCTGAGGCTGTTTAGATAAGATTTGTAATTAAAAAAGAGACTGTGCATAAGGGAAATAACCTTATGTACAGTCTCTTTGTTCTTTAAAGTATTATTTCTTGGGAACTTCGAGAATAGCTCCCTTGCCGGCTGAAGAAACAAGTGCGGCATAACGTGCTAGATAACCGGTTTTTACTTTGGGCTCAGGTCTAATCCATTCTTTGCGTCGCTTTTCTAATTCATCCGCAGATAATGCAACATTCAATTGCCTTTCAGGTATGTTAATATTAATAATATCGCCATCCTGAATAAGAGCTATGTTGCCACCTTCAAAGGCTTCTGGTGAAATATGGCCTATGCAGGCTCCACGGGTAGCACCGGAAAAACGACCATCTGTTAATAGAGCTACGTCTTTGTCCAGACCCATGCCAGCTAAAACTGAAGTAGGATTAAGCATTTCTCTCATGCCTGGGCCACCTTTTGGACCCTCATAGCGGATAACAATTACATCACCACGATTAATTTTCTTAGCAAGAATTGCTTCTATAGCTTCATCTTCAGAGTTATAAACTTTTGCTGGCCCAGAGTGTACTAACATTTCAGGTGCAACAGCACTTTCTTTTACAACGCTGCACTCAGGAGCAATGTTGCCGATTAAAACGGCTATACCGCCGGTTTTACTGTAAGGGCTTTCTACAGAGTGTATGACTTCAGGGCGTTCGATTTTAGTGCCTTCAAAATTTTCTCCGATAGTATTGCCAGTCACGGTCAATGCTGATTTGTTGATTAAATTCAATTTATCAAGTTCAGCCATTACTGCATTAATGCCACCAGCTTCATATAGATCAATAATGTGATGGGAACCGCCGGGGCTCAGCTTAGTGAGATATGGGGTTTTTTTACTAATTTCATCAAATAACGCTAGCGGTAAAGAAATACCAGCTTCATGCGCAATAGCCGGCAAGTGCAGTGCTGTATTAGAAGAACCACCTATTGCCATGTCAACTGTTATGGCATTTTTGAAAGCTTCTGTTGTCATAATATCTAATGGACAAATGTTTTTATCTACTAAGGCCATTATGCGTTTACCGGCAGTTTTAGCTAAGTTTATGCGCGCACCATAATAAGCGGCAGGAATAGTACCATTACCAGGTAACCCCATGCCTAAAACTTCTGTGAGGCAGTTCATGGTGTTGGCAGTGAAAAGACCTGCACAAGAACCACATCCTGGACAGGCGTGCATTTCAACATCTTTGAGCTCTTCCGCAGATATTTGGCCTGCCTCGAAACGACCAGCTGCTTCGAAGGCAGTACTGACACTTATATCTACTCCATTACGCCTGCCAGGGAGCATAGGACCACCGCTGACAACAACTGCAGGTATATTTAGACGAGCTGCAGCCATCAGCATACCTGGAACAATCTTATCACAGTTAGGAATCAGTACCAGACCATCGAAGGCGTGACCAATGGCCATCGCTTCAATGCTGTCAGCAATTAATTCGCGGCTGACTAAGGGGTACTTCATACCCTTATGTCCCATGGCAATACCGTCGCAAATACCAATAGCAGGAAATTCAACAGGAGTACCGCCATTTTCAAGAATTCCATATTTAACCGCTTTTGCAATTTCATCAAGATGAATATGCCCGGGAATAATTTCATTTTGGGCATTTACAACGCCAATAAGAGGGCGCTTCATTTCATCATCAGTATAACCCATTGCATAAAATAAAGAACGATGGGCGGCACGCGTAGAACCGTATTTAACCTCATCACTAATCCTTTTCATTCTATATCCTCCCAATTAAGTGAATAATAAACTTATGCTGAAATTCTACTTTATTTCTATAATTATGTCAATGAAATGAAACATACTTTAATGTATTAAAAACTTTTGTTTTTTTAATGAATTAAATTTTTTTCTAATAATAGTTAACAAATAAACTATTGGATAACAGGATATGATAATGTTATAATAATCTCAGATTGTAGAATATTATGAGGGGGCCATTGTAATGAAACCTGGATTAACTGCGTTATTGAATATTAAATACCCGATAATACAAGGCGGTATGGCGTGGACATCTGACGCTGTTTTAGCTGCTGCTGTTTCCAATGGCGGCGGTGCTGGAATAATTGCAGCAGGGGGCCGTACCACTGAATGGGTTCTTAGTGAAGTGAAAAAAGCTAAAACATTAACGGATAAACCTTTTGGAGTTAATGTTATGCTTATGGCACCAAATGCTTTAGAGATAGTTGACATTGCGTGTGAGGAAAAACTTGCTTTTGTTACGCTTGGAGCAGGAAATCCTGTGCCGCATATTTCCAAACTGCAAGCAGCGGGTGTGAAAGTAATTCCTGTTGTACCGAATTTTAAACTTGCAGAAAGAATTGAAAAAGCAGGCGCTGATGCGATGATTATCGAAGGCATGGAAGGTGGTGGTCACATAGGTAACCAAACTACCATGGCTTTAATGAGCAACGTTCTTTCTGTAAAGCACTCTATTCCAGTTATCGTGGCAGGCGGTATATCTGATGGGCGTGCTCTTGCTGCAGCTCTTCTCATGGGAGCAGATGGGGTTCAAATAGGATCTCGTTTTATTCTTACTACAGAATGTCCTACGCATCCAGATGCTAAAGAGGCAATTCTAAAGGCCACAGATACTGATTCAGAAGTAACAGGTTTTTCTAGAGGTACTGGTGTACGCTGTTTGAAAAATGATTTTACGGAAGAATATTTAAGGCTTGAACGTTCTGGTGCTCCGCAAACAGATCTTGATAAGCTTGCTACCGGTTCAAACCGTGCTGGTGCTGTAGATGGTGATACTAAACATGGAACTGTTCAAGTCGGTCAAAGTTTAAATGTTTTAAAAGACATTTTGCCATGCAAAGAAGTGATTGAAAGATTAATCAATGAGGCTAAGGCAACTTTAGCCAAAGCGAAAGATATTGAGCTTTAATTACATGTAAAAATGAGGTATGCGCATATATTTTATGCTGCATACCTCGTTTTTTGTTTTGCCTAGAAAATTTATTCAGTCTGCCGAAGAAGATTTTCGATGTTGATTTGGTTCGGTGTAACATAGAGGGTTTGCTGGTTTGTGTAAATAACAAAACCAGGTTTCGCACCAGATGGTTTTTTAACAAAACGCCTCTCAGTATAGTCTACCGGAACACTTGAAGAATTCCGGGCTTTACTGAAATATGCCGCTAAATTAGCTGCGCTTACAATTTCGGCTTCTGTTGGTGTTGACAAAGAAGTTTTGAGAATAACATGTGAACCTGGAAATCCTTTCGTATGAAACCAAAGATCATGAGGCTTGGCAATGGTAAATGTTACAAAGTCGTTCTGCCTGTTGTTTTTACCTACATAAACGATGGTGTTCTGAGAAAGTGATATTGATAGAGGTGATGATTTTGGCAGAGATGCCTTTTTTTTACCTTTTTTGTTTTCAGAAATAATCCCTTCAGAAAGTAATTCTTGCTTGATTTCAGCAACCTCTGTTTTATTTGTTGCTATTTGCAGAGATGAGTCAAGAGACTGGAGATATTGAAGTAAATCCTTAGTTTCTTGTTTTTGCTTATTGATTTCTTGGATAGCACGTTTATATTTGTTGTAGCGCTTATAGTAAACTTGGGCATTTTCTATAGGAGTCAGGAGTGGAGAAAGCTCTATTTCTATTTTTTCATTGGTATATATGTTATTGAGAATGCAGTTGGTTATGCCTTTATTTATCAAATAAATGTTAGACATCAGAGTGTCAGCAATAATTTTTTGAGATTCCGCATTCTCAGCTGTCTTTAAATCTGATTCTAGTGCGGTTAATTTTTTCTCCGTTCGTACAATCGCGCCAGCAATAGCCTTCTGTAAAACATCTTTCTCAGGAGTTTGAATAGGAATTAATTTTGCCGCAAAGTTGATAGCTGTAGTTAAATTAGGGAATGTCTTAATTAGATATTTTGTTTCATTGAGATGTAATGGCTTCGCAAGAACAATGGTGTTCATTCGGTTTGTCTGTGTCATGATACCATAAACAGGTAATTCATTATCAATATGCTCTTTTACGGCATTTTGTATATTAGTCAATTCTTCCATGAAACGGTCTTTTTTATCAATAGGAAGGGTGACAGTATCAAGGTTTATATTGCTTCTATATAAAATTTCCGAAGCAGTAAATTTGCCTATACCAGTTGTTACTGATATCAAACTTTGTAAGACGTTTTTGGCGGGGTGTTTGATAATAGAGTCAATCATATCAGCAGGGTCAGCATAAATGAAAGAAAAACCATTTTGTTCAGGTGGCGTGTTATAAACCTGATTTGGCAGGATTTGTCTGAAACTGCACATGCTTTTATTTACATGTTTGAGCGCATCAAATATAATTTCATTTTCGGTAAATATTATATTGCTGTTTCTGCCTGTTAATTCAAAAATCAACTTCTTGGTTATTATTTGCTTAGCGGGACCGATTGTATCAATTTCTATGTTGATTATACGATCCAAACCCGATTGTTCAATTTTATTTATGCGACCATCTTCCAGATGTTTCCTTAATAACATACAGAAGGCAGGTGGGCTGTCTGGGTTTTCAGGGTTATTGTCAGTTAAATATAGCAATGGTGTGTCACCGCTGAAGTCAGCGAGGAGAGACAGTGTGTCTTTGCCAGTTCTTACTACGAGCAGAAGAGATGCTGCTGTCGGCATGAATATTTTGGCAATTTTTCCGCCAATCAAAGCCGTTTGAAGATTTTTTGTAAGTATGTGGAGAGTTATGCCCTCTAAATTCATGAATAAACACCTTCATTCTGTCCAAAATGTTTCAATAATATTTGCGTCAATTTGATTGATATTATATAATTACATGATAAAGTTCTATTTATAACAATCTTAGTATAATGTGTTGTTTATAATTGGTCAAACTTATCTAAGGATAATGGTGTTTGCTCAAACGACAAATTCTTTTTGATAAGGTGGAGACACTATGAAAATATTTATTGTTGCGTGTTGCGTATTATTTACGCTCTGCCAGCCGGCTTTTGCGATGCTTGGCATAAGCGACCAAATGATTGGTAGTGCTCAAGAGTATGGCAAAAGCAGGGTTGCTTTGCAAGTTAATGAATTGCAAAAACCTTGGACAATCAATGAATATCTCAGAAAAAATATCTACGCGGATTCTGAAAGAATCATCGTTTATACTCCATATTTGATTGTTGCCATGGACGCACAAAATAAAGCAAAGGCTTTTGAAGAAGTAAAGCTAGAAGACAGCAGAAATTTGGCTTCAGGCTATGTACAAGCACTTATTATTGGTGCAATAATTGATGCGCCAGAGAAAAATAAGCCGGATAATTTACAGGTATCTGTTGTACAAGGTGATAAGAATTTGTTACCTTACTATAGTGAATTGGTTTCAGCATCTTCAACCGAAAAGGTTATTGAAAAAACGGCTGCGCAAGATGGAGATAATGATATTTATAAATCGGTGGCAAGTAAGATACCTTTTATTGTTGCGAAGGGTAAAGATAAGCAGACAGCTCTAAGCGATAAAATAAGTATCAAGATGCCTGTTTGGAACCTGCAATATTATTTTTATTTTGATGTATCACAAATTAATACAGATTTGCCTCTGATAATGAAAATTGATGATAAACTCGCTGGTGAACGAGAATTTAGATTCCATTTGGGGAATATGAATTAATTGAGAACTAAAACCGACAGGAGGACTTAGATTGTTAAAAAGTATGACTGGCTTTGGGCGCGGAGAGTATAGCGATGAAAATTTATCTTTTGTTATTGAAATGAAAACAGTTAATCATCGTTATAATGAAGTGGCAATTAGGCTGCCGAGGTTTTTGAATGCCTTGGAAGATAAAATTCGCAAGACAATTTTGAGTACTGTAAGTCGTGGACGAGTTGATGTTTTCATAACTGCCGATTATAACAGTACTGAAGGTTGTAGAGTAAAGGTTGATAAAGCCCTTGCTCTTGCTTACCATGATGCTTTGAGAGAGGTATGCGTAGCAGTTGGTTATCCTGATACCAAACTTTTAGAGCAGGCTGAAATCTTGTACATTTCACGTTGCCCTGAGGTAATATCAGCAAAAGAAGGATATTTTGATGTTGAAACATTATGGCCAAAGATTCTTTGCGCGATTGAAGCGGCTTTGGCTAACTTGGTTGCGATGAGAACTGCAGAGGGTTCGAATATACAAAGTGATCTTGTTTCACGCGCAGACCTGATAGCGGAGAAATTGACGATTATTGAAGAAAGAGCACCACAGGTTGTGCTTGAGTATGATAAAAGACTGAGTGAGCGCATCAATGAACTCTTAAAGGATTTTTCGCAGAATGTTGAACCAGAAAGGCTTATTCAAGAAGTAGCTATTTTTTCTGATCGCGTGAATATTACGGAAGAAATTGTTCGCTTGAAAAGTCATATAAAACAGTTTAAAGCAATGGTCAATAGCGAACAGCCGGTAGGCCGCAAGATGGACTTTTTGATTCAGGAGTTTAACAGAGAAGCTAATACTATTGCCTCAAAAGCCAATGATTTTACTATTACACAAGTAATTGTTGAAATAAAAGGTGAAATTGAGAAAATCAGGGAACAAGTTCAGAATATTGAATGATTCGGAAAGGGTGAGCATATGGATATGAAGTTGATAAATATAGGTTTTGGAAATATTGTTGCCGCACACCGAATCATCGCGATTATCGGTCCGGAATCGGCTCCAATCAAGCGCATCATTCAGGAAGGTAAGGAACGCGGCGTTGTTATTGATGCCACCTATGGGCGGAGAACACGTGCGGTTTTGATTGTTGATAGTGGTCATATCATTCTATCAGCTATACAACCGGAAACAATTGCTAATAGATTATATCAGGCTGGTGCAGAAGAACAAGAAGATACAGTTCAGGGGGAGGATGAAGAATGAAACCACAAGGAGTTCTCTTGGTTTTATCAGGACCCTCTGGCGCTGGCAAAGGTACAATCTGCAACAAATTACGAGAAAAGCGCAATGACCTTTCTTATTCAGTTTCAGCTACAACTCGGGCTCCGCGTAATGGAGAAGTCGATGGTAAAGACTATTTTTTTATCACAATAGATCACTTCAAAGAAATGATTGAAAATGATGAAATGTTGGAATATGCAGAAATATACGGTAATTATTATGGGACGCCAAAGCCTTATGTAATGAACATTCTTGAACAAGGAAAAGATGTTGTACTTGAGATAGACCCGCAGGGAGCGCTTCAAATAAAAAAGCGTTTTCCTGATGCAGTTTTTGTATTTATAGTACCGCCATCACTTGATGAATTGACTAAACGTATTTATAAAAGAGGTACTGATTCTGAAGAAGTGATTAAACGCAGGTTAAGTTCTGCAACGTCTGAACTCGAATATGCCTCGAAATATGATTATATAATAGTTAATGATGAAGTCGAAAAGGCAACAAATAAAGTTAGTAATATCATTGATGCAGAACGCAATCGGGCTGTGAGAACTTTTTTTATTGTAAATGAAATTTGCCAAAATGGCACATGTGAGGAGTAGTGAATAATTATGTCCATGGTTGAACCTTCAATTGATTATTTGGCAGAAAAAGTAGATAGCAAGTATACACTAGTAATTCTTGGTGCTAAACGAGCTAGAGAATTGCTAAATGGTGCTCAAAGCTTGGTGGAATGTAAATCTAATAAGGCAGTTACAATTGCTTTGGAAGAAATTGCCAGTGATAAAATTACTTATGAACGCACAAAAACTGGTATTAAGTAGGGGGAACTCAGAGTGCTGAAGGGAAAGAGAATTGTTCTTGCGGTTACTGGTGGCATTGCTGTATATAAAGCTGTTGATTTGGTAAGCAAATTACGCAAAGAAGGCGCGAACGTACGTGTCGTAATGACAGAATCTGCTGCAAAATTCGTTACCCCGCTTACCTTTAAGGAAATCAGTGGTAATGCTGTTGCTGTCAGCATGTGGGCTGAGAATCAGGAGTTTAATGTTGAACATATTGCTTTGTCTGACTGGGCCGACTTATTGTTAGTTGCTCCTGCAACGGCCAATATTTTGGCGAAAGCTGCTAATGGCATTGCTGATGACTTATTATCTACTGTTTTGTTAGCATCTAAAACGCCTATAATTCTTTGCCCTGCGATGAACTGTCAAATGTATGCTAATCCAATAACACAAAATAATTTAAAAAAATTAGCAGATTATGGTTTTATTATAATGGAACCGGATACAGGGTATTTAGCATGTGGAATATCTGGTAAAGGACGTTTGCCGGAGCCGGCTGAAATAATTGCCTTTACTAAGAACTTCATTGCTCATAAAGAAGGCGACTTAAAGGGTCTGAAGATTTTGGTAACGGCTGCGGGAACTCGTGAACCTATTGATCCTGTTCGATTTGTTGGCAATCGTTCGAGTGGAAAAATGGGCTATGCAGTTGCGCAGGCAGCTGCTGAACGTGGAGCTGATGTTATTTTAGTTTCAGGTCCGTCGTCATTAATTCCTCCTGCTAATGTAGAAGTTGTGAATGTAGAAACTACACGTGAAATGATGAATGCTGTTTTAGACAAATATGAAGATATGGATATTGTGATAAAAGCTGCGGCTGTTGCTGATTATTGCCCACACGAAGTTGCAGAACAAAAAATTAAGAAAGTAACTGACGATGCTTTGAAGATAGTACTTGATAAGAATCCTGATATTTTAAAAAAATTAGGCGAGTTGAAGACCAAACAATTTTTGGTCGGTTTCGCTGCTGAAACGCAGAATTTATTGGCAAATGCAGCAGAAAAAATTAAGAAGAAGAATCTTGATATGATTGTAGCAAATGATGTTACCGTAGCCGGAGCAGGATTTAACTATGACACAAATGTTGTGAAGTTTCTTTTCCCAAACGGTGAAGTTAAGAACTTGGAAAAAATGTCTAAATTTGAAGTTGCGCAAGCATTGCTGAATGAGGTAAAGGCTGCAAGAAATAAATAACTTGTTATTTTTAATTTTATGGTTTATAATGATGCCTGTAATTTAATATGGACTCATCAAGAGATAGTGGAGGGAATGGCCCTATGAAGCTGCAGCAACCATTGGCTTTGCCAAAACGGTGCTAAGTCCTGCAATTAAAATTGTGAGATGGGAAGAAAATAGTTTTAAACTTGACGCTCTCATTTTTTGAGAGCGTTTTTATTAGTTCTAAAATCAGAAGGGAGAATTAAATGAAAAAATTATTCACATCAGAATCTGTAACTGAAGGTCATCCAGATAAGATTGCAGATCAAATTTCTGACGCGATATTGGATGCGGTCCTTGCAAAAGATCCAATGGCTAGAGTTGCCTGTGAAACTCTTGTAGCTACAGGCCAAGTGCACATTGTTGGTGAAATTACGACAGATTGTTATGTCGATATTCCTAAAATAGCGAGAGAAACAATTGTAGAAATTGGTTATGACCGAGCGAAGTATGGTTTTGACGGCTATACCTGCGGTGTACTGACTTCTATAGATGAGCAGTCAGCTGACATTGCTCTCGGTGTCGATCAAGCTCTTGAGGCGAAAGCTGGTGAGGCAGAAGAGGAGAGCTCTGTCGGGGCTGGCGATCAAGGGATGATGTTTGGTTATGCAACGAATGAGACGGAAGAGTACATGCCTCTTCCGATTTCTCTAGCACATAAATTGGCACGTCAACTTGCAAAAGTGCGAAAAGACAAGACGCTGGGTTATTTGCGTCCGGATGGTAAAACACAGGTTACGGTTGAGTACGAAGATGGAAAACCTGTGCGTATAGACACAATCGTAATCTCTACTCAGCATAGTCCTGAAGCCACCAAGACCCAGATTGAAAAAGATTTAAAAGAGCATGTAATAGCACCTATTGTTCCTGAAGACATGCTTGACAATGAGACAAAATATTATATAAATCCGACTGGACGTTTTGTTATAGGCGGCCCTCAGGGCGATTCAGGATTAACAGGCAGAAAAATTATCGTCGATACCTATGGCGGTATGGCACGCCATGGAGGCGGAGCGTTTTCCGGTAAAGATCCTACAAAAGTTGATAGAAGTGCTGCGTATGCAGCCCGCTATGTTGCTAAAAACATAGTAGCTGCAGGTTTGGCAGATAAATGTGAAATACAATTAGCATACGCTATAGGCGTTGCTAAACCAGTTTCTATTTCTGTTGAAACATTTGGTACTGGTAAGGTTAGTGATGAAAAGATTATAGAGCTTATCAAGAAGAACTTTACGTTGAGTCCAGCTGGTATCATCAATTCACTAAATTTGCGCAGACCAATTTATAAGCAGACTGCTGCTTATGGGCATATGGGACGAACAGATATCGATTTACCATGGGAACGTCTTGATAAAGTTGAGGCTCTGCGACAGCAGACTAGCTTATAGGCAGGAATTTTTCTTTATTGTAACGAAATAAAAGTTATGACTAAAAGCAAGGACTATTTTAGTCCTTGCTTTGCTTTTTATGTATGCGAGGTGAAATATGAAATATGCAGATGTGGCAATCAATTTGCCAGTTAAAAACCTCTTTAAGCAATTTACATATTGTGTTAGCGATGAACTTGATTTTGTTACTAATGGGTGGCGGGTAATTGTTCCGTTCGGACATCAGTTA
>JBFWIF010000036.1:0-19873 GCA_050256135.1 Acidaminococcaceae bacterium
GGGATAGCTTGGATGTCGAGAATTCTTGGTTTTCCTTCTGTTGTGTATATGCCGAAGGGTTCAGCCCAGGCAAGATTAGAGGCCATAGCAAAAGAAGGCGCGTCTGTAAAGATTACTGAAAGTAATTATGATGACACTGTTAGAATGCTTGTTGACGATTCCGCACGCAATGGCTGGACAGTTATGCAGGATACTTCCTGGCCAGGTTATGAAGAAATACCTCTCTGGATAATGCAGGGATATGCAACAATGATAAGCGAAGCCTTGGAAGTATTGCCAGAACCGCCGACGCATGTGTTTGCTCAAGCAGGTGTTGGCTCTATGGCTGCTGCTGCTCAGGCAGTGGTTGCTTCATATGGTTATGCTGAAGAGCCTGTTTTTACTGTTTTGGAAGCTACTGCTGCTAACTGTTTCTTCCGTTCTTTTGAACAAGGAAAGGTGGTTTCGGTTGGCGGTGAGCTTAACACAATTATGGCCGGTCTTGCTTGTGGTGAAATCAATCACCTGGCCTGGGAGATCATAAAAAATTATTCTAGATTTTGTCTGAGTTGCAGAGATGAAGTCGCAGCACTTGGAATGCGGCTTTGGGGAAATCCATTAGGCGATGATGAGAAAATAGTAGCTGGCGAATCTGGCGCGATCGGTGGCGGCGTTATAGGTCTTTTGGGAAAATACCACAACCTTAAGACAGAGCTTGGGCTAAATAAGGATTCTATTATGCTTTTCTTTAATACAGAAGGTGATACTTTCCCTGAGAGATATCGTGATATAGTATGGGGAGGACTTCTTCCAGTTGAATTTAGGAGGCGTAATTTTTGATATTTCGGTTATTATTTGTTATAATTTGCACTTTATTATTTCAAGCGCCTTCAATGGTATTTGCCAATGGAGTACAACCTAAAGATTGCCCGCTTGATGAAAAGTATTTGCTTGGTCTTTATGCAGGTAATGGTGAGCAATTTTTGGTGCGAGAGAAGAATGGTATGTTAAATATCGTTTACAGATACCTATCTAATGATAGGGATTATCAAAAAAGCAATGTTTTTCCGCTTGCTAAAGAACATTATGATGCTTACCAAATTTCTGAAACGGGGGCTTTGACGAACACCGAGGCTAACGTTAAGTTTGAACGAGATAAAGATGGTCATGGTATCAGCTGTATTATAGGTGGTAATCGCTATACCAGGGTGTTTTTTGGGCCCGACAAAGGTGACTATTTTAAAATCAAGACAGTAAAACCTTTGGATGAATTGCGGCAAGATGTTCAGAAGGCAGTTATGCCAGTACAAACTGCACCAAATGTTGCTGAATTGGTTAATCTGGCAACGATTCCCGGTTTAAAGTTTGATTTGCGTTATGCGACGGAGAGAAATTGTTTTTCTGCTCCACTTTATGAAGGTTATAAGGCGTATTTAAATAAAAATGCTGCAGAAGCTCTTGGGCGCGTTGCTAAAAGGTTGTCTGATTATGGTTTTGGTTTACTTGTTTGGGATGCGTACAGGCCGTGGAAAGTATCAAAATTAGCGTACGAAGCGTTGCCCAAGGAACAAAAGTCATTATTGCCTGCGCCGGAAAAAGGTTCACCACATAATACAGGCAATGCGGTAGATGTAAGTTTTTATAATCTTAAGACCGGCGAAGTTGTAGAGATGATCAGCGATTTTGATGAACCTTCGCCTAGGCAGTACGCCAGCTTTGCAGGCGGCACTTCACTGGAAAGATGGGAACGCAACCTTTTGCAGCAGATGATGGGAATGGAAGGCTTCAGCGGCTCAGACATGGAATGGTGGCATTTTGACTTTGACAACAAAAATTCTTATCAATTGTTGGATATTCCTTTTAGTGCTTTGCATTGAAAGGTGGACTCTTTATTAAGTGGCAGAAATATGCTAAAATGAGCCGTGGTAGAAATAATTCGTTGAGGTGACTAAACAATGAACGTATATGATGCAACCAGTGAATTAAGCAAAGCAATGCGTGAAAGTCAGGAATACAAAAGACTCTCAGAAGCAAAAAAGAAACTGTCAGCTGATTCTTCAGCAGAATCTATGGTTAAAGATTTCATGAAACAAAAACAAGAGTTGGAAATAGAGCAGTTTTCTGGTAAAAGCCCTGATAAGGAAAAAATGGAAAAAGTTCAAAAATTATATGAATTGCTTTGTTTAAATAGCGCTGCGAATGATTATGTTCAAGCCTATATTCGTTTTCAATTAATGATTAATGATATTTCAAAATCTATTGGCGACGTTGTCAAAGAAGTTGTCGGGGAGTGAAATGACACTGAACGGATTCAAAGCTTGGTTAAAAGAAAAGATGCCCGATAATTTTAGAGAAAATGAACTAATGCAGAACAATACCTCATTTAGGATAGGTGGGCCGGCCGATCTGTTTGTTTTGCCGACCGATTTCCATCAGCTGAAAGACGTAGTTACGAAGGCGAGACTAGAAAAAATACCATTAACGGTTATTGGAAACGGTTCTAATCTTTTGGTAAAAGACAAAGGTATCCGAGGTGTGGTTGTAAAACTGGGGAATACAATTAAGCATATTGTATGCAAAGAAGAGAAAATTATTGCGGAAGCAGGAGCTTCATTGGCGGCTGTTGCCAATAAAGCTGCGATTTGCTCACTTACAGGACTTGAGTTTGCTGTTGGCATTCCTGGCAGTATAGGCGGTGCTGTTTTTATGAATGCCGGTGCCTACGACGGTGAGATGTCCAAGGTGGTAACCAGGGTAACTGTGCTGACAGTTGATGGTGAAATCAAGGACTTGAACAAAGAAGAGTTGAATTTTTGTTATAGACATAGTTCAATACAAGATAACGGTGCGATCGTTATTAGTGTTGAAATGCAGCTTGCGAAAGGCAAAGCAGATGAAATACTTGCCAAAATGGCAGATTTCACAAACAGAAGGACGACCAAACAGCCACTTGATATACCGAATGCAGGAAGCATGTTCAGGCGCCCTGTCGGTCATTATGCAGGAACTTTGATAGAGAAAGCTGGACTTAAGGGATATACTGTGGGAGGAGCGCAGGTTTCTACCAAACATGCCGGCTTTGTTGTTAATATGGGTAATGCTACTGCTGATGATGTTTTAAACCTTATTAGTGAAGTCCAAAAAAAAGTCTATGATTATTCAGGAGTGTATTTAGAACCGGAAGTTAAGATTTTAGGAGAATAATGCGTTTATGCCATGATGTTGTTATCATGGCTTTTTCTTTTTCAGTTCAAAATACAAATTGCAGGGAAATGCTCTGTTTCTGTGGAATATCTCATCATATATATTTTATGAGCATTTAGGGAGGGATTAGAAATGAAGATCACGTTTTTGGGCGCTGCCAGAATGGTTACAGGCTCATGCTACCTGCTTGAAGTTAACTACAGAAAAATTTTAATTGATTGCGGTATGTACCAAGGATCTAAACTTATTAAAACATTTAATGAAAGAGATTTTGCATTTGATCCTAAACTTATTGACGCCGTGGTGCTAACTCATGCCCATATTGACCATAGCGGTTTGCTGCCAAAATTGGTAAAACGAGGTTTTAACGGGATAATTCATTGTACGCGTGTAACAAAGGAATTATGTGAAATTCTGTTGCCGGATAGCGCACATATTCAAGAATCTGAGGCAGAAACAGCAAATCGCAAGGGCCTGCGTGCTGGTAAACCGGAAGTAAAGCCTTTATATACAGTTGATGAGGCTGAAACGGCACTTAAACACTTTGAAACACATGATTACAACGAAAAAATAGAACTTTATAATGGCATAGGTTTTGAATTTAGGATAGCTGGACATATTCTTGGATCTGCATTTATTGAATTTTGCCTTTTAGAGAATGGTAAGGAAACGAAAATTGTATTTTCTGGAGATGTTGGTCAGCCAGGGCAGCCAATAATAAAAGATCCCAGCAGAGTTCCGCAAGCAGACTTTATTATCACGGAATCGACATATGGTAATCGCGTGCATCCTATTTATGACAGGGAAGAAGAATTAAGGAAAATAATTGTTGAAGCTGTTGCGCGCGGTGGTAATCTCATCATACCAGCGTTTGCCGTAGGACGGACACAGATAATCTTGTATTATTTGAAAAAGTTAATGGGAGAAAAGAAAATACCAGAAACACCAATTGTAATTGATAGTCCTATGGCAACAAAGGCGACACAATTAACACTGATGAGTCCGGAAGAATATGATGATGAGGCGCAGACGATTTACAACAAAGAGGGGAATCTCTTAGCTTTGCCGCAAATACGCTATACACAATCTGTTGAAGAATCAAGGGCTCTAAATTTTATGCCGAGCCCAATGATAATTATTTCTGCAAGCGGTATGGCTGATGCAGGGAGGATTCTCCATCATTTGAAACATAATTTATGGCGTGCGGACAGCACTGTTCTTTTTGCCGGTTTTCAAGCAGAAGGAAGTATGGGACGGCTCTTGATTGATGGCGCAAAACGCGTAAGGATTATGGGAGAGGAAATTGTTGTTAAAGCCAAAATACAGTATTTGGAAGGTTTTTCTGCTCACGCTGATAAGAATCAATTATTGGATTGGTTCAAGGCAATGGAAAAGCGGCCAAAAGCTTTTTTCATTGTGCATGGTGAACATGATGCAGCTTTTAACTTTGCCGATGAATTGCAGCGAAATCTTGGTACCGCTACGGCAATTCCACGATATGGTGACAGCGTCGTCATTGAAGGAACTGATTGGCACATGGAAACATCACATCTTATTCCGGAAGAATTGCCGGAAGGTATCGAACTGCGGGAATCACTACGCAAATTCGAGCGCGATATTGCTCTTTATAAAACAAGGATTGAGCAAATCGCAGCTAGAGACTCTTCCAAAACGGCGGAAATGCGCAAGAAGATTGAGAAAGCGAAAAAGTATGTTGACGAAATACTTAAAAATGTGTAAAAACACAAATGTGCGCATAAAGTTTACAAAAAGCTCCTTTTTGCAAAAAAGAGCTTGACATTGTTACTTGGTGTTGCTATAATTTGAACAATGTTTTATTGTTATTATAGCGACTAAATATTATGATTGGGAATAACGTTTGTTTGCAACTGTAGAGAACCGATGGTAGGTGAAAATCGGTGTTGCTGCTTTTCGTTTCTCACCCAGGAATTCTTATCCTGAAAACAATGATTGTCGTAGGGATGGGCGTAAGCCGCGTTAAGGTTTAATGAGTAAAATATTAGGGTGGTACCGCGTTAGTTCGCCCCTATTGGCTAGATTTAGTCAATAGGGGCTTTTTGTTTCATAGTTTATTGGGCTAAAAAGATTTTTGACCAATAACAATAGACATAAAAAAATAATGGGGTGAAGAAAAATGACAATGGCGTCAAAATGGTCGAAAAAGTTGTTTGTATTTTCGGTGGTCTGTGTATTAGCATTAACTGCTGGGTGTGGTGGGAAAAAGGAAACAAAGAGTACAGCGAATGAAAAGGTTACTATTAAGCTGGCACACAATTTACCGACAGCGCATCCTCTAGCTAGGGGAATGGAGAAATTTCAAAAAAAGGTTTCTGAAAAATCAAAGGGCATGATGACAATAGCAATTTATCCTTCTGGTCAGCTTTATAACGATAAGAGTATGAACGATGCAATTATGTCTGGCGGCATTGATATGGGACTGAACACTGTTGGCAGGTGGTCATCCGTAATTCCGGCAATGGAAGTTTTTGATGTTCCTTTTTTATTTCCAAGTTATGATAAGGTTGACAAAGCAATTGATGGTGGATTAGGTGAAAAATTAGGCGCTGAAATGAAAAAGAAGGGTGTTCGTCCAATAATTTGGGCTGATTATGGTTTTGTTCAATTCGCAAACAACAAAAATGCAATCAAAAAGCCAGCAGATTTTGAGGGACTCAAACTTCGTGGATATGGAGAAATGCCATCAGAAACGATTAAAGCTCTAGGGGCTGCTCCTGTAACAATGGGATCAGGAGAAGTATATATGGCTATTCAAAGAGGTGTGGTGGATGGACAGACTTCTGGTACAACTGCAATGTATGACCGCAAAATGTTTGAAGTTACTAAATATTTGACAGTTACCAATCACGCTTATCCTGAATTTATTTTGGCAATGAATGATAAAGCGTTCCAAAAATTGAGTTCCGAACAGCAAAAGATTTTGATGGATGCTGCTAATGAAGTTCGTGATGATTTGCGTAAAAGTGCTAAAGATGAAGATCTGAAAGCTCTCAATAAATTAAAAGAAAAAGGCATGGAAGTCTATGTTGTTCCAGAAGCTGATTTAGCAGAATGGAGAGCAGCAACCAAACCTTGCTGGGACATTTTTGTTAAACATGCTGGGACTCTTGGTCAAGAATTAATTGATATCTGTATCAAATAATAAAAATGTCCGTAATTTTTGTCGGTTACATATTTTGCAAGCATGTTGTCGCCGAAAATTCATAGGCATCGTTGCGGGAATGTGGTGAATTATATTTGAAAACATTTGTAGAGCTTTATGCTAAGATATTAAATCGAATAACATATGTTGTTGGTGTACTTGCAGGTTTACTTTTCTTATTGCCAGCACTTACGATTTTTTATGAAGTTGTTATGCGCGGCGTATTTAACGCACCAACGGAGTGGTCGATAGAAGCTTCGATATATTGTGTTTTGATTGCTGGTTTTCTTGGCATGCCTGTTGCTTATCTTGCGGAAAAACATATTAAAGTTGATATAATCATAGGAAGATTTTCAGTAAAGAAACGTTGTTATATGGAAATATTGACATCAATAATCGGTATTTTTTTCTGTGCAGTCTTTTTTTTAGAAGCATTGGATATGGTTATCTTATCTTTTGAAATTAATCGTACTTCCCCTGATACGCTCAGAATGCCACTTTGGATACCACAAATGGCTATACCTTTTGGTATTGGGTTGCTTCTCCTACAGTTTTTGCGTACCATACTCGAAAATATTGAAAAAGTTAGAAACAGTGATTTTGCTGGGAGGATAAAATAGTATGATAATTTTGTTTACGCTCCTCTTGCTGGCATTGTTGGCAATAGGTCTTCCAGTAGCTTTTTCACTTGGTACTGCAGGAATATTTGGGATGTTTTTCTTTATGGGTGGAGATGCAGCTCTAAGCCAAATCCCTATTCTGGCCTATAAAGCGCTTGATGATTTTGTTTTGACAGCTGTTCCGTTGTATGTACTTATGAGTCAGATACTTTTAACAGGAAAAGTTGGCAATGATTTATTTGAGTTAGGCAATAAATGGCTGCGTCATTTGCCTGGAGGAATGGGTATTGCAACATTGGCAGCTTGCGCTATTTTTGCAGCTATAACAGGATCTTCTGTCGCTTGTGCCGTTACTATCGGGTCTATGGCTATTCCTGAAATGTTGGCCCATGGCTACGAACGTACTTTAGTACTTGGTGCAGTCGCTGCTGGCGGCACTCTCGGGATACTTATTCCACCGAGCATACCAATGATTCTTTATGGAGCTATCACAGACCAGTCGGTTGGGCAATTGTTTATGTCAGGTGTTTTTCCTGGTATATTGTTGACTGCCTTGTTTACAATGGTAATGATTTATAGAAGCAGGAATTTGCCTTTGGCAGAAGTTGCACCATTGAATGAACGAATTGCGGCCTTAAAAAAAAGTTTTTGGGGGTTGCTGTTACCGATCATTGTAGTTGGGGGAATATACACTGGTGCTTTTACGCCAACAGAGGCTGCTGCAGTAGGCACAATTTATAGCCTATTTATTACCTTTTTTGTTTATAAAACATTGAGGATATCGGATATGCCTGACATTTTGGAGGATACGGTCAAAACGACATCAATGATTTTTGCTATTATGATTGGTGCAACATTATTTGGATTTGTTTTGACAATATTGCAGGTGCCGCAAACGGTAACGGAATTCGTTGCTGGTATAGAAGCCAGTCGTTGGATAGTATTTATTGCTATTAATATTCTGTTGTTGTTTCTTGGTTGTATTCTGGAATCAATATCGATTATTTTTATCACATTACCAATTTTGTATCCGATTATTCTTAAGCTCGGCTTCGATCCAATTTGGTTCAATGTTATAATGCTGATCAATTTAGAGCTGGCATTGATTACACCACCGGTAGGCATGAACTTATTTGTCTTGCAAGGCATTAGCCCAGATAGCCGAATGACGCAGATTGTGAAAGGTGTTGTGCCGTTTGCTGCGGTTATGGCATTAGAAATATTGCTGCTTTGTTTATTTCCTGGATTGGCAACTTGGCTGCCTAATATTTTGAAGTGATGTAACTTTATTGACATGTTTGCCTAAAAAGAATATAATTAACTAGTCATGAGAAAGGATGCTTATTGACAAGCATCCTTTTCTTTGTTTTTGAATCAGGAAGGAAGAATAAATATTATGATAAGAAATGATTTGCGCAATATTGCAATTATCGCCCACGTTGACCACGGTAAGACAACTTTAGTTGATGCAATGCTTAAACAAAGCGGTGTTTTTCGTGCCAATGAAAGAGTTGAAGAAAGAGTAATGGACTCTAATGATCAGGAACGCGAGCGTGGCATAACTATTTTGGCCAAAAATACTGCTGTTATGCATAATAGCACCAAAATCAATATTCTTGATACACCAGGACATGCGGATTTTGGCGGAGAAGTAGAGCGTGTGCTTCGCATGGTTGATGGCGTATTATTGTTGGTAGACGCCTATGAAGGACCTATGCCACAGACTAAATATGTATTGCGTAAGGCATTGGAACAAAAGCTTAAACCTATTGTAGTAATTAATAAAATAGACAGGCCGGACCAGCGTGTTGCAGAAGTAGTTGACGAAGTGCTTGACTTATTCATCGAACTTAATGCCAACGACGAACAACTGGAATTTCCGGTTGTTTATGCTTCGGCACGCAACGGTATTGCTAAATTGACAATGGATGAGGAAAGTGACAATCTGGAGCCATTATTCAGAGTTATACTGCAAAATATTCCAGCACCTGATGTTGACTTGGAAGCTCCATTGCAAATGCTAGTTAATACTTTGGATTATGATGATTATGTCGGTCGTATAGTTGTAGGCCGCATTGTTCGTGGCACCATCCATAATGGTGAGACAATTATGCTGATGAACGAGGAAACATCACGTAGAGCTAAAATCGGCCGTCTCTATACCTACCAAGGTTTGAAGAGAACTGAAGTACAGGAGGTAGGCGCTGGCGATATTGTTGCACTGATTGGTTTGGCAGATGCTAATATAGGTGAGACTATTGCGGACAGTGAGAACCCAGAACGCCTTGAAGGAATCAAGATAGATGAGCCTACCTTGTCAATGATCTTCTCCATCAATAATAGCCCATTTGCTGGCAGAGAAGGAACTTTTGTTACCAGCCGTCATTTAAGGGAACGTTTGTTTAAGGAAATGAAAACAAATGTAAGTATGAGACTAGAGGAAACTGATTCTCCCGATGCATATGTTGTTTGCGGACGCGGTGAATTACATTTGTCTGTTTTGATTGAAACCATGCGACGTGAAGGCTATGAATTGCAAGTTGGTAAGCCTAAGGTAGTCATGCATCGAACTGAAGATGGCAAATTGCAAGAACCTATGGAAGCATTGACTATTGACGTTCCACAAGATTTCATGGGTGCAGTTATGGAAGGGCTTGGTTTACGTAAGGCTGAACTGCTCAATATCACAGAAATGGCTGGCTATTTGCGTATGGAGTTTAATATCCCAGCTCGTGGTTTGATTGGTTTCCGTAATCAGTTCCTAACTGATACTAAAGGAAACGGTATAATGAATCATGTCTATGCCGGATATGCTGATTATAAAGGTGATATTCCAGGTCGTACCAGAGGATCTCTTGTCGCTTTTGAAAATGGTGAAACGACCAGTTATGGTATTGCTAATTCTCAAGAACGCGGCACGATGTTTGTAGTACCAGGTGAACAGGTTTATGAAGGTCAGATTATCGGTGAGAATAGCCGTGAAGATGATATGGATGTAAACCCATGCAAAAAGAAACATGTCAGCAATATGCGTGCCAGCGGTTCTGATGACACTGTGAAACTTATTCCACCAAAATTATTCTCACTCGAACAAGCACTCGAACATATCAATGATGACGAACTTGTAGAAGTCACACCGAAAAGTATTCGTATGCGTAAGAGAATACTTGACCGTGTTGAACGTGGCAGAGCTCGCAGCAGAAATAAATAATTTTTTATAATTTAGCAGGAAATTAGTTTTTTATGCAGAACAATATACTTCAGTAGCTGTAAATTCCGCATGGAGGCGTTGTTATGAATTTAAAAAATGCCAAAAAAATATTTTGGGATACAGAAGAAGAAACTGCTAATGGACCTTATCTGGTAACATCGAAACATGCAAATATCGTTGTCAGAAATCCACAGAAATTCAGCGATGTGCAGGCTTACGCCGATGCCTTGATGGCAGGTAGTACTGTGATGGTTTCTTATGGTGATCTTGATAAGGCTGTAAGAACAAGAGTTTTTGACTATCTAAATGGTGTCAGCTATATTATTGGAGCGCAGGTCGAAAAAGTTAATGGCGATTTGATTATTTATGCTCCTAGTACAGTAGGTATTGATAAAGAAGAAGTCAAAAAGACTCGTTCTTGGATTTAATTGGAATATAATGGTGATTTTAGCCGGATGCCTTTGGTATCCGGCTTTTTATATATGCCAGGAATTTTTAATGAATTGCTGATATAATATATGACAAAAGAGGAACTACCAGATATTTGAACGGAGGTAGCTGGTTAATGGAAATAACTAAAGAAAACATTGCTGCTGATGCACCTTTTATTCATTTGCATGTCCATACGAAGTATAGTCTTTTAGATGGCGCTTCTGATATAAAGAACTTGATCAGCTATGCCAAAGAATTGAATATGCCGGCGTTGGCGATAACTGATCATGGTGTGATGTATGGTGTGATCGAATTCTATCAGGAGGCTATTAAGCAAGGGATAAAGCCAATCATTGGCTGCGAAGTTTATATAACATCAGGTTCTCACCTTGAAAAGGGTGTTAAAGAACGTGATAATCAATATCATTTAATCCTGCTGGCTGAAAATAATGAAGGATATCAGAATTTAATGAAACTGGTATCTATAGCTCATTTAGAAGGATTCTACTACAAACCAAGAATTGATAAGGATGTTTTAAGAAAATACAGTAAAGGTATTATTGGATTAAGTGCTTGCATCGCAGGCGAGATACCTTCACATATTATTCGTGGTGAACTTGAAACAGCCGAAAAATGTTTGCAGGAATACGTTGAAATTTTTGGGTGCGACAATTTCTTTTTGGAAATTCAAAATCATGAAATACCTGAAGAACATACTGCTGAGGTCGAGCTGAGACGCTTAGCCAAAAAATACGGTCTGGGTTTGGTAGCAACCAATGACTTGCATTATGTACGGCAGGAAGATGCGGCAGGACAGGATATTCTTCTGTGCATTCAAACGGCGGCAACCGTAGATGATCCCATGAGAATGAAATTTGCCAATGACCAGTTCTACCTGAAAAGTAAGAAGGAGATGCTGGTTAAATTCTCTGACGTGCCTGAGGCTTTAAATAATACGCTGAAAATTGCTGAACGCTGCAATGTAGAATTAGAGTTTGGTCACTTATTGCTACCGGAATTCCCTATCCCGGAGGGAAAAACAGTAACAGGATATTTGCGTGAATTGTGCATGCAAGGATTGCCGGCAAGGTATCACGAGTCTAATGATGAAGTAATGAAACGTTTAGATTATGAGCTTGAAGTCATAGATAAAATGGGCTATTCCGGTTATTTTCTGATTGTATGGGATTTTATCAATTTCAGCAGGAACAAAGGTATTCCAGTTGGGCCTGGGCGTGGTTCGGCGGCTGGCAGTATTGTGGCGTATCTTTTGGGAATAACCAGCATCGACCCATTGCGGTATGACTTGCTGTTTGAACGTTTTTTAAATCCGGAACGTGTTAGTATGCCGGATATAGATGTTGATCTTTGTTATAACAGAAGAAAAGAAGTAGTCGACTATATTGTAGATAAATATGGTGCTGATCATGTGGCGCAAATTATAACTTTTGGAACTTTAGCAGCTAAAGCAGCAGTTAAGGATGTTGGACGCGCACTAGCTATGCCGATAGCGACTGTTAATCAAGTTAACAAAATGATACCAAATGAGTTGGGCATTACTATTGAAAAAGCGCTGAACGGAAGTAAAGACTTGCATAATCTTTATAACAGCGACCCCAAAATAGAAAGGTTACTGGATTTGGCTCAGAAGGTAGAAGGTTCACCTCGGCATACATCGACCCATGCGGCTGGGGTTGTTATTGCACCAAAAGTACTTACTGACTTTGTACCTTTACAGAGGACCGCTGATGAGGAGTATGTCAGTACACAGTATGACAAAGATAAAGTCGAAGGTTTAGGACTTCTCAAAATGGATCTTTTGGGGCTGCGGACGTTAACGGTTATTGATGATGCTCTTGAAATAATCAAAGAGAGTAAGAATATTGAGCTGGATATCGAAAACATTGATTTAGCGGATGCTTTGACATGTGAGATGCTTTGTCGCGGAGATACCGTAGGAGTGTTTCAGATGGAATCAGCAGGGATGACACAGTTGATGCGTGATTTAGCACCTGAAAGTTTTGCAGACTTGATACCTTTGGTAGCATTGTACCGCCCAGGTCCCCTTGGCACTGGTATGGTTGAAGATTTTGTTGCTGGCAGACATGGTAAAAAAACAGCGAAGCTACTGCACCCTTTGCTAGAACCTGTACTTAAAGACACGTTTGGTGTAATTTTATACCAGGAGCAGGTTATGCAGATAACGTCTGTGTTAGCAGGCTTTAGCCTAGGACAGGCAGATATTCTGCGTCGTGCCATGGGTAAAAAGAAAGCCAAAGAACTCGACAGCATGAAAGCAGCCTTTATTGCCGGCGCTGAGAAAGAGCATGGGATTAAACGCGAGTTAGCAGAAGAAATATTTGCACTTTTGCAGCATTTTGCTGGTTATGGCTTCAATAAGTCACATTCGGCTGCTTATGCCCTTGTTGCTTACCAAACTGCTTATCTCAAGGCACATTATCCAGTAGAATTTATGGCGGCGACCTTAAACAGTTATCTAACCAATGCTGAAAAAGTAAGCTGGTATATCAATGCGTGTCGTGAAATGGGTATCCAAGTCTTGCCTCCAGACGTAAACATCAGCGGAGCCGGTTTCTCTGTTGATGGCCATTCCATACGTTTTGGCCTAGCTGGTATCAAAAGTGTAGGTGATGCTGCCATTGAAAACATTTTGGAAGCTAGAAAAAAAGGAGGCATATTTGAATCTTTGACAGATTTTTGCCAAAGAGTTAACAGTAATGGCCTTAACAAACGGGTAGTGGAATATCTTATCAAGTGCGGTGCTATGGATGGTTTTGGTGCAAGGCGCTCACAATTGCTGGCTGTTATGGATCAAGCACTGGAACTAGCGGCCAGTCGGCAAAAGGATGAAGCATCAGGACAAATTGGATTATTTGGAGATGAAGAGTTCGAGAAAATTAACGCGCTTAAGCTGCCAGATATACCAGAAATGCCTAAAGAGGAACTATTGTCTCTGGAAAAGGAAATCATTGGTTTTTATGTAACAGGGCACCCTTTAGATAAATATCGTAAAAAACTTAAGCAAATGGTTGATATTAAAACATTAGGTGAAGGCCGGTACCGTGATGGTCAATATATCAAAATAGGAGGTATTATATCGGCTAATAAAATACGTACTACTAAAGCAGGAGATAGCATGGCGGTGTTCATACTCGAAGATTTTTCCGGTAAGATTGAAGTAGTAGCTTTCCCAAAAACATTTGCGCTATCAAGCAAGAATATTTATCCGGAAAGTATTGTTTTAGTAGAAGGCCGCTTGATGCTCGATGAAGAAGAGCCGCGTTTAATGGCTTCACAAGTCACAAAGTTTGAAGCAGGACCTGCTGATATAAGGCTGTTTATTCCGGCACCGCTAGAAAACACTCAGACCCAAAAGGCTTTAGTACATATTTTTTCTTCTTATCACGGGAATAATCCTGTGTACCTGCATCTGCTTGGTTCGAAAAAGATCATTCGTGCGGAACAATCTTTTTGGGTAGACGCAAAAAATCCAGGTTTAGTTACAGAATTGAAGAATCTGCTCGGGGAAAAAGGAGTGCTCATTTAGTTGTTAATCATCAGCCTTTTACTTGCACTTGTCTGTTGCAGATGATAGAATTATACTGTGTTTGAGTTACCAATTATACTGAGGTTTGGAGGATACTCTAATGAATATTGTTGTTTGTGTAAAGCAAGTTCCGGATACATCTGAAGTAAAACTTGATCCGGTAACTAATACTTTGGTGCGTACAGGCGTGCCAAATATTATGAACCCTTTTGACAGGCAGGCTTTGGAAGCTGCTTTATTGCTGAAAGATGTAAATGGTGCCACTGTTACCGTAATTTCAATGGGACCACCGCAAGCTGATGAGATTTTGAAAGAAGCAATCGCAATGGGAGCTGATGATGCTGCTCTTATAAGCGATAGAGCTTTGGCTGGTTCCGATACGCTGGCAACTAGTTTTGCTTTAGCTGCTGCAGTCAAAAAAGTAGGTGCAGTTGATTTAGTGCTTTGCGGCAAACAAGCAATTGATGGCGATACCGCGCAGGTTGGCCCTGAAATGGCTGAACATCTAGATATTCCTCAAGTTACTGGTGCTCTAAAAATTGTTAAAGACGAAGACAAACTTTTAGTTGATAGAGATAATGAAAACAGCAGTCAGACAATTGCTGTAGAAATGCCTGCTTTAGTTACTGTAACAAGAGCTGAAAAAGAGCCGCGTTTTGCCAGCATCAAAGGCAAAATGAAAGCTAAAAAGTTTGTTGTGCCTGTATGGTCAGCAGCAGATTTAGCACTTGAAGAGAAAATGATTGGACTGAATGGTTCACCAACTAAAGTTGCCAAGATTTTTACACCACCGGTTCATACAATTGAAAATGAGATAATTAATGAAGAGGATTCACAGAAAGCAGTGGATCTTTTGTTCGAAAAACTTGTTCAAGCTAAAATAATTGTGCGCTGAGGTGAATGATAATGGCAATTACTGTTGATAGAGATAAATGTGTAGGTTGTGAGGCCTGTGTTGCAGTGTGCCCTGTGGGTGCAATTAGTATGGTTGAGGGCAAGGCTGACATCAATCAAGATACTTGTATAAGCTGTGGAGCTTGTCTAAGCGAATGTCCTGTTGAAGCTATATCCAGAGACGAAGTTACCAAGATTGAGATCGAAGGTGCCGAGGAATATAAAGATATTTGGGTTTATATAGAACTTGATGGCAATGAACCTATGAATGTTGCATATGAGCTTATTGGGCAAGCAGGAGAATTAGCTGCTAAGAGCGGCCAACGTTGCTGTGCAGTTTTGATTTGTAAAGAAGCTGGCGAATTACCACAAAAATTATTTGCAGCTGGCGCGGATGTTGTTTACTTGGTGGAAGGCGAAAAATACTCGGATTACAATAATGAACTTTATACCAATGCTTTTTGTGAATTGGTGAATGAGTATAAACCTAGTGCAGTTTTGGTAGGGGCTACAGCCGATGGACGTGATTTCGGGCCGCGTATTGCTGCCAGACTGAAAACGGGACTTTGTGCTGATTGTACAGCGCTTGATATTAGGGAAGATAAGATTGTAGAATGGACTCGTCCGGCATTGGGCGGTAATATTTTGGCTACGATTCTTTGTGATGTTAACAGACCACAGATGGGTACAGTCCGCCCAAAGGTCTTCAAAGTTAAGGAATTTGATGTTTCACGCACGGGTGAATTAATAAAGTACGAGGTAAAAAATGAAATTACTGCAAGGACACATCTTGTCAGAAAAGATGTTGTTTCTTCAGCCGGTATGTGCAAAATTGAAGATGCTGAGATAATTTGTTCTGGTGGACGTGGTATGGGTTGTTTTGACAAATTCAAACATCTGGAAGAATTGGCAGCTTTGCTAGGTGGCGCTGTTGCAGGTTCCAGAGCTGTTGTAGACGAAGGCTGGATTAGCCATCCCCAGCAAGTTGGACAATCTGGTAAAACTATTACCCCAAAAATATATTTTGCATTTGGCATTTCAGGTTCCATCCAACATATTGCGGGAATGCATGACTCGGATGTAGTCATTGCTATTAATAAGGATCCTAATGCTCCTATTTTCAAGGTTGCCAATTATGGTATTGTCGGCGATGTTAATCTTGTCTTGCCAAAGCTAATAGAAAAAGTCAAGGCATTCAAAGAATCCTGATTAAGAAAAGTTTTTAAGAGGGATAGACGCTTTTGGAGGAAAGGTATGTGGAAGGTAGTATACATTGCACAAACGCATGAAACGGCGCTTAAGATTAAAGAACTTTTTGCCGCAAATGGTTTTTTAACACAGATTAGCAAGCCTAATCCTAAACATAAAGGTCACGGAGCTTATGAAATCAGTGTGCCTTTTTCAGAAACTGAAGAAGCTTATGAGGTTTTGTGCAGCAACAGACTTCATGGATAAAGAATTTAAGTTCAGGTGAAGTTTTTTGCCTGAACTTAAATTTATTTCATAGAGGTGTTAAATAAAAGGAGATGAGGGCGTTGAAAAAAACAAAAATTATCTGTACCCTTGGCCCAAGCACCGATAATTATGCTTTAGTTGAAGAAATGATTAAAGAAGGAATGGATCTTGCACGTTTCAATTTTTCTCATGGCAATCATGAAGAACATGCAGCCAGGATAGAAATTGTTCGCAAGGCATCTGCAAAGCTATGTAAGCCAGTAGCACTTATCGCTGATACAAAAGGACCTGAAATGCGACTAGGCATTTTTGGGGAGGATAAAGTGCAACTAATGCCAGGTGATTTATTCTGCCTTACTACAGATAAAGTAGTTGGTAATAGAGAACTTGCCTCTGTCAACTATAGCGGACTGCCGCAGGAAATAAAAGAAGGCGATGAAATTCTGCTTGCTGACGGTTTGCTCTCTTTACGTGTTGAGAAGATTGCTGGACAAAGAATATGTACTAAAGTTATTCATGGTGGCATATTAAGTTCACGTAAACGAGTGGCTGTTCCTGGGGCAGCTCTCAATTTACCGTTTATTTCCGCAGAAGATAAAGCTGATATTGAATTTGCTGTTAAACTAAACATGGATTATATTGCTGCTTCTTTTGTGCAGAAGGCGGAGGACGTTCTAGCTATTCGCAAACTTACGGAAGAACTTGGCTCAGAAATAGGTATTATTGCGAAAATTGAAAATGAAGAAGGAGTTCGCAATATTGAAGAAATTATAAAAGTTGCGGATGGTATTATGGTTGCACGTGGAGATCTTGGGGTCGAGATACCGGCAGAAATTGTGCCATTGGTGCAGAAGGATATTATTAAACACTGCAACAAAGTTGGTAAACCTGTTATAACAGCAACGCAAATGTTGGAAAGTATGATTAACAGTTATAGAGCAACACGAGCAGAAGCGAGTGATGTAGCTAATTCTATTTTTGATGGAACAGATGCAATTATGCTTAGCGGTGAAACTGCTTCCGGTAAGTACCCGCTTGAGGCTGTGCAGACGATGGCAAAAATAGCAAAACGTACAGAAGAAGCTCTTGATTATGTTAGTATTTTCAAAGCTAAAGGAATCGGTAAAAATACTAATACGACAGATGCGATAAGTCATGCGACGGTACAGATTTCTGAGGAGCTGGAAGCCAATGCCATTATTTCTGTCACTGAATCCGGTTATACGGCTCGTATGATCGCCAAATATCGTCCACAGGCCTTGGTAATTGCCGTTTCACCAAGAGAGAGCCGTATACGAAAAATGCAGCTGTTATGGGGCGTTTATCCTCTGCTAGGGCCTGCTTCAAGTAATACAGACGAGCTAATTGAATTGTCTCTAGCCAGTGCTAAAGAAAATAATATGATTCATGAGGGTGACCTGGTTGTTATTACAGCTGGTGTTTTGGCAGGTAAGCCAGGTAGTACAAATTTAATCAAGGTGATAAATGTGGGAACAAAATTATTGGCAGGTGTTGGTATAGGTAAGAGATCTATATCAGGTAAAGTATGTATAGCAAAGGAACTGAAGGATTTTACAGATAAATTAAAAACAGGTGATATCCTGGTAGTAAGCGGCCTGGTTGATGAGGTAGTCCAGTATGCAACTAAAGCTGCTGCAATAATAGCTGAAGAAGGTGGCCTGACATCATCAGTTGCCATTTTAGGTGTTAGTTATGGAATTCCGGTTATTGTAGGCGCTGCAGGGGCCGTTGACAAACTTGATGATAATCTGGAAGTAACAGTCGATGCAACAAGTGGAATTGTATACCAAGGTAAAGTAAATACTAAATAATAAACGACAAGGACTGATGACATGGCAGACAAGATACAACAGTCAAATAATTCGCAGCTGGAAGCACTTTCTGCTGCCATCAATGATTTGGAACGAAAAGCTCAACATGTTGGCACAATGTCACAAAAAGAAAAAAATATATTGGCTGGTGCGTTATTAGATGCAATTATCAATGGGTTGGATCTTGGGTCAGAACCACTACTAAATATGGCGGTAAGACGATTTAAAATAATGGTTGAGCATGGCGCTTGGACAGAAGAATTTATGGGAAAAATTAAAGCAGTTTGTATGGTTGCAATACGCAGAGCGCACAAATCATTGCTTGCTGAAATGGTGCCTGTTTATCAGCCAATTTTGCTGAATAATCTCGAATTAAGAGCAGAAGGAATTGCTGATTTAGGGATGATAGCGTGTCTGGCTGTTAAAGATGGTTTTGATGAGATTGGACGTAATTGCGTAAAAATTATTCTCATGATGGACCGTGCTGCTTCTCCTGAGCAAAGCGAAATATCTGAAACTGCGTTGCAGATATTAAAAAATATACTAATTACTGCAGCAAGAACGAAAAATGAGAAAACTTTTTGTTATGCATTGAAACTGACCAACAAAAGTTACCAAGAAAGAGATTTCACACCGGACTCGGCATTATTAAGCGAGTTTTATCTTGCCGTATTATTTGCTGCGGCTGATCATCGCTGGAGTAAGGGTTTAGTATACGTTAATGATTTCATTTCTTTAATGCTCAGAAAAAATATATTTAGTTTTGAACAGAAGAAAAAAATAGCATATGAGTGGATACAGCTTATTGGTCAAATTGCAAGAAGGAATTGGACAGAAATGGCTCAGCAGCTTATGTGGTTCTTCTTCTCCTTTGTTTTGAAAAGTAAGGAAAGGGATATCCTTCTGTACTCAGTTGTAATGATGGGATCAAGCGTAAAAATGCATGCGGCCTGGGAGAATTTTGAAAGTGCCCTCAAAGTTTATTATCCTTGGCAATTGGCCATGTTTGTCCTGCTTGATTTGTTCTATAAACAAGAGGCAAGAGAAAACACGGATAAGCTGGAGGTAGCAAGGCTTGTTGTGAGGACGATGAGAGAGTTAGTTTTGCACGTTTCCAGACTTTCCTTGAATAAACCTGAAACAGAAACATTTAATCGATGGTTTGAGGTGTGCGTGAATAGCGACACGCCTAAACATGTGCGTATACGTGCTAGGAAAATGATGCAGCTAACTGTTCTTTATTGGGAACAGCTGCAACCAAAAGCAAGTAAAAACCAATTACCTCATCTCATAAAAATTTTCCAACCTAATCTTATAGATACTAAGTGTAAAATTATTTTAGCTGAATGAAAACGGTGCAACAAAGAGTTTGAACTGCACCCCAATTGTTAGACAGTATGATATACTGAAAAACAATTGGGGTGATTTTTTATGCCAAAGGGAATACCGCACAAAAGATATACGGCAGAGTTTAAGAAGTTTGTAATTGAAACAATG
>JBFWIF010000037.1:0-19689 GCA_050256135.1 Acidaminococcaceae bacterium
GTTTTTCCTATATGCACGAAGGTCCTCTTGATATGCGGATGAACAGGGAAAGCAAATTAGATGCTTATTATGTGGTAAATAATTATAGTGAAGAACAGCTTGCGGATATTATCCATAGATATGGTGAAGAACGTTGGAGTAAGCGAGTAGCACAGTTTATAGTGAATGAAAGAAAAATTAAACCAATTGCTACTACAGGTGAGCTGGTGACTGTCATAAAAAAAGCCATACCCAAAGGGGCTAGGCAAGATGGACCGCATCCGGCAAAGCGTACTTTCCAAGCTATCAGGATTGAAGTTAATAACGAGTTAAATATTCTGGAGGAAGTAGTAAGGAAAGCTGTTGAAAGATTAAAAAGCGGTGGAAGAATCGGTGTTATAACATTCCATTCTCTAGAGGACAGGATAATTAAGAAGACCTTGGCAGAATTAGCCAAAGGCTGTACATGTCCGCCACAGTTACCGATTTGTGTATGCGGTAAAAAGCCTCAGTTAAAAAAGACCATATCAATAAAGCCAACCGAGCAGGAAGTTGAGGAAAATCCAAGGTCAAGAAGTGCACGACTTAGGGGAGCAATAAAAATCTAAGACTTGGGGGTAAAAACAATGCTGGCTAGAAAATATGACAATTATGCTTGGGAAGATGATTTCCAGGAAACGCATAAAGTGCTTCGTAATAGGCCTTCGGAACAATCTTACAAGTTTTTACGTCATAAGGTAATGGTTTTAGTTGCCTGTTTATTGGCATTTTATTTGGTATCTGTTATTAGAAGTGAAGCTTATGTGTCTAAGAGCAATAATTTGGTATCACTAAAACAGCAGGAAAGCGCACTTATCTCTCATAATGCGGAGCTGAAAATCGAAGTTGAAAAACTTAAAAGCCCAGCACGAATTACAGGAATTGCTCAGACAAATCTGGGTATGCAGGTGGCACGCAATAATATTTATGTACAGGCGGATAGTAAGAAAAATCTATATGATGGTTATGCTTACGCAAAGTAAAATTGTAGCCTTCTGTACACGTTTATGATATAATTATACAGCGATATGGAGAGGCAGCCTTTTGGCTGCTCTTTCAATTTTGGAGGGTAAGAAAATGCATAAGAAGCTGTTGGATTTGTTAGTTGTATTGCCGCAGGCTAGGGTCATGGGCTCTTTGGATAAAGTTATAACCGACGTCACATCTGACTCTCGCAAAGTCAAGGAAGGAAGTTTGTTTATTTGTCTTAGAGGAGCACATGTAGATGGACATAAATATATTGAACAAGCCTACAAGGATGGAGCTGCTTGCGTTCTTGTGGAAGACGAGTTGAGGAATAGGCCGGAAGGACTCACAGTCATAAAGGTTAATGATACCCGCGATGCCATGAGTTATGTTGCACCGTGGTTTTTTGACTATCCTGGCAAAAAAATGCGTATGATTGGTGTAACTGGTACAAATGGCAAAACGACGACCACTAATATTATGCGACTGATTTTGCGTAAGGCGGGATTTAAAGTAGGCTTGATAGGTACCATCAATATTATGATTGAGGATGAAATAGAGGTATCTCATAATACAACTCCAGATGTTGTTGATCTGGAACGTAGTTTATATAAGATGCAGCAGGCTGGCTGTGATTACGTTGTTATGGAGGTATCTTCACATGCGCTTGCACTTAATAGAGTAGCTGGCTGCGAATATGATGTTGCAGCATTGACTAATATAACTCAGGACCATCTTGATTTTCACCAGACGTTTGAAAATTACAGAAATGCAAAAGCAATCCTTTTCGAATCATTACATAAAGGAAATAAACCTGATAAATGTGCAATTTTCAACATGGATGATCCTAGTTCAGAAATAATTATCAATTCTACAAAATCTCCCATTATGACATATGGTAAGGCTGAAACAAATGATATTTATCCTCTCTTCTGGAAAATAGAGGCAAAACATATGCAGCTGGATTTACAAACACCAACAGGTGAATTGCATCTTTTGCTCCATATTACAGGTGAGTTTAATGTTTATAATGTTATGGCAGCCGTATCTGCCATGATTGCTGAAAAGATTAACCTAAAGGTAATTGAGGATACGTTAAATGGTTTTACCGGCGTACCTGGACGTTTCCAACTTGTGGAAGCGGGGCAGCCTTATACTGTAATTGTAGATTATGCTCATACACCTGATGGTTTGGAGAATGTTCTAAAAACTGCCCGCTGCATAACTAAAGGTAAGCTTTGGGTTGTTTTTGGCTGTGGAGGAGACAGAGACAGCACAAAACGACCGATTATGGCAAACATAGCATTGACATTAGCTGACAACATAGTTGTTACTTCGGATAATCCAAGGTCGGAGGATCCGGAACTTATCATTGCTGATATAGAAAAAGGATTGGTTGGTGCAACACCAGATAAAGAGATATATAAGGTTACTGATCGCAGAGAGGCAATCAATTTGGCCTTGACGAAGGCTGAGCCTAATGATGTGATATTGATTGCTGGTAAAGGCCACGAAAATTACCAGATACTAAAAAATGAAACTATTCATTTTGATGATTGTGAAGTAGTTCGTGATTTTTGGGCGAATAAGGTGCAGAAATGATTTCGCTTAGTAAAGTAATTGAGGCAACAAAAGGAATAGTTACTGGCGGCGAAAAAGATGTATTATTTAAAGGCGTTACGACCGATTCACGTTCTGTCTGCCAAGGAGACCTTTTCATTGCGTTAGCAGGTGAGAATTTTGATGGACATGATTATTGCGCAGTTGCTTTGAATAAAGGCGCAGCGGCTGTTTTAGTGCAAAGAGCAATGCCAGGTTTATCGAAGGATGCTCTTGTTATTACGGTTACTGATACTTTAAAAGCTTACCAACAGATTGCGCATGCCTACCGTATGGCACAAAAAAAAATCAAGGTTATTGCCATTACTGGTTCAAACGGCAAAACCTCGACAAAAGATCTTATAGCCGCTTGTCTTGCGAAAAAATACAAAGTGGTTAAGACGCAGGCTAATTTTAATAATGAAATCGGTTTGCCTAAAACTTTGCTGATGATTAAGCCGGACACTGAAGTTATAGTAGTTGAAATGGGGATGCGAGGTTTTGGACAAATTCGCGCTCTTAAAGCATTGGCTGAACCTGATTCCGTGGTCATTACCAATGTCGGCGAAACCCATATGGAATTATTAGGCAGTATGGAAAACATTGCCAAGGCCAAAAGTGAAATTTTGGAAAATATGAATGAACAGCAATTCGCTGTTCTTAATAATGACGATACTTATGTCAGCAAGATGGTAACTGCTGCTGAAAAGCTTACTTATGGCATTAACAATGATTCTTCTGTTCGGGCTAGTAATGTCGTAACCAGTGGTAACGGCACTACATTTATATATAAAAGTAAAATTACCGGTAAGGAGAATTTCATAAAAATGCCCTTAATCGGCAAACACAATGTTATGAATGCTTTGGCAGCAATAACTGTCGCTGAAAAAATGGGTGTCTCTGACAGTGATATTAAGGCTGCATTTGCTGAAGTAAGATTGACGGAGAAAAGACAAGAGATTCTACGCTTTGGCGATATTACAGTAATTAATGATGCCTATAATGCCAGCCCTGCTTCTATGGAGGCAGCAATGAAAACCTTGGCTGAAGTAAAAAAATCTGCCGGCACAGGCAGAAGCATCGCTGTTTTGTCAGATATGCTGGAGCTTGGCGAATTATCTGAAGATGCTCATCGTAGAGTAGGAGACTGTATTGTTCGTGAAAAGATTGATTTTGTAATTGCTTATGGCAAAGAGTCTCGTTTGATTATCGAGCAGGTAGGCAAAGCTGGCATCAATGCTGTTTATTGTGCTAATAAAGAAGAGGCTGCTGTTGAACTGAAAAATTATATGCAAAATAAAGATATAATTCTTTTCAAGGGCTCGCATTCTATGCAGGTTGATAAAATTATTGAAATGGTTTTTCAGAATAAATAACCAGGAGATTGATAAACAATGAATTTTAATTTATGGGGAGCGCTAGTGACAGCTTTTGTTGTTTGCGCTGTAAGTGGTCCTTTTTTGATTCCGGCTTTAACTAAGTTAAAATTCGGCCAAAGCATTCGTGAGTGTGGTCCGAAAGAGCACATGAAAAAAAGTGGTACGCCAACTATGGGCGGCTTAATGATGTTGCTTGCGATAGTAGTAGCGACAATGTTCTGGAGCAAGCTTACACCAGAAATTCTGATTGCTCTTGTGCTGACACTTGGACATGGTGTAATTGGTTTTATTGATGATTTTATTAAGGTTGTTTTAAAGAGAAACTTGGGTCTTACAGCAAGACAGAAATTGCTGATGCAGTTTTTCCTGGCTGGCTTATATCTTTTTTATCTGGAGACTACACCGGGACATGATTTTTCTGTCTGGATTCCTGGGACTGCGTACACAGTTGATTTGGGCATCGCTTATTATCTGTTTGCCTTCTTGCTATTGGTTGGAACAACAAATGCTGTAAATCTTACGGATGGTCTCGATGGTTTGGCAAGCAGCGTAACAGTTCCTGTAGCTTTGGCTTTCTCCTATGTGGCTATAGCTCTTGGCAATAAGGAGCTTGGAATTTTTGGCATGGCTTTGGCTGGTTCGTGCCTTGGATTTTTGCTTTTTAACAGACATCCGGCAAAAGTATTTATGGGTGATACAGGTTCCTTAGCATTGGGCGGAGGTATCGCGGCTATTGCCTTGCTTACAAAGACGGAACTTCTTTTGGTTATTATTGGCGGCGTTTACGTTGTCGAAGCTCTTTCCGTAATTATCCAGGTGACATACTTCAAAAAAACCGGCGGCAAAAGGATTTTTCGTATGAGCCCGCTCCATCATCATTTTGAACTTGGCGGGTGGAAAGAAACAAAGGTTGTCCATGTTTTTGCTTTCGTAAGTCTATGCTTATCTGTGTTGGGTATAGTGTTATTGCTGTTAGGAAATGCAGGGGGAAGGGGACTTTAAGATGCCACAGGAGAAATACGTTTTTGTTTATGGCGCAGGAATCAGCGGTTGCGGAGTAGCGGAAGTTTTGACCAAGAACGGTCAGAGAGTCTTGCTTTATAATGACTCTGAGAAGGCTCTGCCGCAAGAATTTCTTGATGTGCTATACAGTGGAAACGGACAATATATTTGTGGTAAGAAAGCAGAAGATTATCTGCAACAAACGGAATTATTTGTTGTGTCGCCAGGTATTTCTATGCGTAGCACTTTAGTTCAAGAGGCTATTGCTGCTGGTATAGAAGTAATTGGCGAAGTTGAGGTTGCGGCGCGTTTATATAAAGGGAAACTTATTGCAATTACTGGTACCAATGGTAAAACTACAACAACGACTTTAGTCGGTGAAATGATTAAAACTTTGCCGGTAAAAACAGCTGTGGGTGGAAACATCGGACAAGCGCTTTCTGTGGAAATGCAAGGCTTAGGCAAGGATGACTGGCTGGTTGCTGAACTATCAAGCTTTCAGTTGGAAGGAGTCACCTCTTTAAAACCTAATATCGCCGCTATTCTTAATGTAACACCGGATCACCTTGATAGGCACGGCACAATGGAAGACTATGCAAAAGTAAAAGCTAATATTTTTGCCTGGCAAACTGCCGAAGATTATCTAATATTGAACATTGATGATAAAATAGTAGCAGATTTTGCCAAAACAGCTAAATCAACAGTTTGTTACATTAGCCGCAAAAAACAATTGGAACAGGGAGTATTTTTGGCCGATGGTAACTTTGTACTTGCCTGGAATGGTGAACGCAAAATAATTTGCCCTGTCAAAGAAATGAAAATTTTTGGCGCGCATAATGAAGAAAATGCCTTGGTAGCTATAGCCTGTGCCTTTTTCGCAGGTGTTGATGAAGAGAAAATAAGAGCCGTGCTAACAAGCTTTGAAGGCGTTGAGCATCGTCTTGAATATGTTACTACTATAGATGGAGTTGCTTACTATAATGATTCCAAAGCAACAAACCCGGATTCTACAATCAAGGCCTTGGAGTCATTTGAAGGTCATATTATACTTTTAGCTGGCGGACGCGATAAAAAAACTGATTTGAAAGACATGATGTCCCTTATTAAAGCTAAAACAGATGCTTTAATCCTTATGGGTGAAGCTAAGAAAAGATTTTTACAAGCAGCAGAAACTGCTGGAGTTCAAAATATTCATGTTGTCGATACTTTTGACGACGCCGTAATGTTGGCACATAGTTTAGCAAGGGCACCGCAGGTGGTATTACTTTCACCTGCTTGTTCTTCCTTCGATATGTTTGAAAACTTTCCTCATAGAGGCCGATACTTTAAAGAGCTAGTCAGAAAATTAGAAAAGTGACTGGTTAGGAGGATTTTGTGAGAATTATAGTTTCAGGCGGTGGTACTGGCGGACATATTTATCCTGCAGTTACTATTGCAAATCAAATTAAAGAAAAGCAGCCAGATGCTGAGATTATTTTTGTCGGCACGAGAGAAGGCCTTGAAAGCGAGATAGTCCCACGTTATGGCTATCCAATAGAGTTTATTGAAGTTGCCGGATTTCAACGGAAGTTGAGCCTTGATACCTTTAAATCTACTTTTAAACTATTAGCAGGGCTTATTGATGCGCTAAAACTGATAAGAAAGATTAAGCCGGATTTAGTGGTGGGAACCGGCGGCTATGTTTGTGGGCCGGTTTTGTTTTTGGCAGCTTTGCAGGGAATACCTACTTGTATTCAGGAACAAAATGCCATGCCAGGTGTTACCAATAAAATTTTGGCACATTTTGTGAAAAAAGTATTCTTGGGGTATCAGGAAGCAGCAAAGTATTTAGGGGGTAGTTCTGAGAAGTTATTTACCGGTAATCCTATTCGTAAAGAAATTCTTGAAGTTTCACGTGTTGCTGCTATCGAAAAATTGAAGCTTGATCCAACCAAGAAAACTATTCTTGTTTCCGGCGGCAGCCGGGGTGCTAGAAGCATGAATGATGCGATGGTTGCAGTAGAAGCATCTTTGGCTGGGCGCAGTGATGTACAGGTTATACATATTACTGGTGAAACAGGATATGAAAAATTTATCGGGCAGGTTGAAAAAAATGTATTAATGTCTGATAATATTAAAGTGTTTCGTTATATGCATGATATGCCATTGGCTTTAGCAGCTGCTGATTTAGCTGTTTTTCGTTCAGGGGCTATCGGTTTGGCAGAACTAATGGCAAGGGGAATACCTTCTATTCTTGTACCTTATCCCTATGCAACGGCCAACCACCAGGAACATAATGCCCGTGCGGTTGAAGGCGCAGGAGCAGCAGTCGTTATTCTTGATAAGGAATTAACAGGTGAATTTTTACTTAAACAAATTGAAAGTTTACTGGCTGATGAAAGCAGGCTTCAAAAAATGAAGGATGCAGCAAAAACTTTAGGCAGGCCAGAGGCGGCAGAAGATATCGCACGTAAGGTGTTGGATTTACTTAAAAGGTAGGTATGAGGAGGTTTCATTGTGTTAGAAGGCATAAAAAAAATACACTTCATCGGCATTGGTGGAGTAGGTATGAGTGCAATTGCCTATGTTTTACTTAAACGAGGTTTCGTTGTATCAGGATCTGATGCGGCAAAAAGTAATATAGTTGCTAAACTTTCAAAAGAAGGTGCTATGGTTTATATAGGTCATGCTGCTTGCCAGATAGGCGGTGTAGATGCCGTTGTTGTTTCGACTGCAATTCGTGAGGATAATCCAGAGCTTGAAGAAGCAAGAAGAAGAAAAATTACGGTTTTACATCGCTCAGATGTTTTGGCCGCTCTTATTAACAGTGGTAAAGGGATTGCTGTGGCAGGAGCTCATGGTAAAACAACAACCAGCTCAATGCTTGCTTGTATTTGCACAGAAAGCGGTATTGATCCTACTGCTATTATTGGTGGTGTTGTTTCAAGCCTTGGTGGCAATGCTGTCAATGGCAAAGGTGATGTATTGGTCGCCGAAGCAGACGAAAGTGACGGTTCTTTCTTAAAATTTCATCCGCATATAGCTGTGGTAACTAATATTGAAAATGATCATTTAGACCACTATGGTAATGAAGAAAATATTTACAAAGCTTTTTGCCAATTTATTAGCAATGTGGTTGAAGGGGGCAAAGCTGTTCTCTGTTTTGATAATGCAAAAATAAGATGTATGGCTAAGGAAACAAAAGCTACTGTAATATCTTATGCAATTGAGTGTGCTGATGCTGATTATCAGGCAAAAAATATTGTGTTTAAAAAAAGTTGTACTGTTTATGATCTCTATTATCATGGAAATAAACTTGGACAAGTTGAATTAATAGTGCCTGGGCGTCATAATGTTCTTAATTCGTTAGGGGCTTTGGCGGCAGCGTTTGAATTGGATATAGCCTTTGATAAGGCTATTGCATCTTTGAAACTTTTCAGCGGCGCAAAACGTCGGTTTGAAACTAAAGGCCAAGTAAACGGGGTATGGATTGTTGATGATTATGCACATCATCCTACCGAAATCAAGGCCACACTTGCTGCGGCCAAGCAAACAAAACCTACTCGTCTTATGTGTATTTTTCAGCCGCACCGTTACACTAGAACACAGTTACTGCTTGAAGAATTTGGCGGGGCTTTTAGCGATTGTGATGAACTGATTCTGACAGAAATATACTCAGCAGGAGAACAAAAAATACCTGGTGTTTGTGGTAAACAATTGTGCGATGAAGTAACTAAACAAACTGCCCAAAAAGTTGTTTATATCCCTGAGCTTTGTGACATTGAAGAATATTTGAAGAAAAATGTGAAAACAGGTGATTTAGTCATAACCCTTGGAGCTGGTAATATTTATACTGTAGGCGAACATTTAGTAGCAGATTTGAAGCGGGGGAAATGCTAATGGATAATAATATGAAAGTTGCTGTAGTAATGGGCGGACCTTCTGCTGAAAGAGAGGTATCTTTAGCAACAGGAGCAGCTATTGTATCAGCTTTGAAGGAAAAAGGATATGATGCTGAAGCTATTGACATTGTGCCGGGTAAAATAACTGAACAGCTTAAGACATGTGGAGCGTCAGTAGTTTTTAATGCTGTGCATGGATTATATGGTGAAGATGGCTGCCTTCAAGGGTTGCTTGAAATGATAGAGATGCCTTATACAGGTTCAGGTGTTTTGGCAAGTGCCATTACCATGGACAAAGTAGCTTCCAAACGAATCTTCCAAGCTACTGAAATTCCTACACCACGTTGTTTAATTTTGTCAAAAGATGATAGACAGAATCATAAAGAGATTATTCTAAACTCTTTTTCCTTACCTATAGTGGTTAAACCAGCTTCACAGGGTTCAAGTATCGGTGTTGTTATAGTCAAACAGGAAAAAGAATTGGAAGAAGCCTTAAAAACAGCGTTCTTTTATGGTGGAGAAGTTTTAATTGAAGAATTTATAAGCGGAAAAGAATTGACAGTGGCAGTAATGACTTATGAAGGTGAGACTAGAGCTTTCCCAGTTATAAATATAGTCCCACATTCAGGGACATATGACTTTAAATCTAAATATACAAAGGGAGAAACAGAATATCTGGTACCAGCTCCTATAGGTGAAGTTGAAACCCAACATGCACAAGAAGTTGCTGTTCAGGCTTATAAAGTTTTAGGATGCAAAGGGGTAGCACGTGCTGATTTGATGCTTGATAACGAAGGTCAGGTTTTTGTATTGGAACTTAATACAGTACCAGGGATGACCTCAACAAGTCTTGTGCCAAAGGCAGCCGCAGCTGCTGGAATTTCGTTCCCAGAATTGTGCGAAAGAATTTTACTCTCAGTGCGGAAATAATTAACGGAGGTGATTTAAAGTGTTGTCTACCAAAGAGCGGCTTTGCTTAGAACGGCAGAAACGCAGGCTTCGCTTATTAAAAATCACCATCGGGTTTTTTTGTTTTGTTTGCATAGTTGTTGGAAGTTACCAAGTGGTACATCAACCTTGGTTCTCATTTGGTAATATTGATATAGTTGGTAACCAAAATGTTAAGAATGAAGATGTTATCAAGACTCTTAATCTGCAGGGTCCGGTTAATTTATTTTTGATTGACCGTAATCGTGTTAAAAGGGCACTTGAACAAGACTTTCGTATCGAAAAAGTGGAAGTATCTTATTTTTGGCCCAATATCATGAAGATAGGAATTACAGAAAGACAGCCAGCTTTTTATATTAAATGTGCCTATGGCGGTTTTGCACAAGTAGATTTTACAGGTCGCGTTTTAAGTGTTACAAAAGGCATCAAAGATGCATCTGTACCTTTTGTTTCAGGAGTTAGTATTGGTAATGCTTATCTTGGTGATAAAGTTCCAAATAATGACGTGGGAAAGATTGTAACATTTCTTAGTAAACTTGATAAGGCTCTGCTCTCACGTATATCAGAGATATCGGTTGATAGACAAAATAACGTCAAAATAATTATGTTGTCGGGAGTGCCGATTTTGGTTGGTGATATCGATCGCCTTGAGGAAAAGGTCGTAACCTTTATAACGATTTGTAATGAAATACAAAGTAAAAATATAAACGGATATTACATTGACTTGACATTTACAAAGCCTTATATTAAGGTTAAGCAGTGAAAGTGCAAATAAAGCATTAATATAGAAAGAGAGCAATGATTCAGATGTTCTATGATAAGCATGCAAAAATTCTTATCACTGTCGTTTGCGCTATATTGGGTGTTATGTTGGCAACACAGTTCCGCACTAATGAAAGCAGAAAGGCCAATATACCATACCAAAGGGCAGAAGACCTCAGTGAAAGGTTAAATGTTGTTGAGAAGGAAAGAAACCAATTACTTTTAGAGATACAACGTTTACAAGCAAAAGCCAGCGATGAAGTTGTCGCAAGAGAAATAAAAATGTTGAAGGCTTATGCAGGTGATACAGCTTTACATGGGCCAGGAGTTATTGTTACTGTCGATGATAGCAAGAAGGTTTCCAAGCCAGGTGAGAATCAGAATCTCTATTTAATTCATGATGATGATTTATTAAGAATTATCAACGAATTGCGAGCTTCAGGGGCTGAAGGAATTGCTATAAATGAAGAGCGGTTGATTGCCGTTTCAGAAATAAGATGTGCTGGTCCAACTTTATCAGTAAATAATAGCAGATTTGCACCGCCGTATATTATTAGAGCAATAGGTGACCCAAAAAGTTTAGAAACAGCTTTAAAAATGCGGGGCGGAGTTATTGAAACACTTAAGTTCTGGGGCATACAAGTAACCGTTAGCAAGGAAGAAAATGTTGTAATACCTGCTTTCCGAGGCACGCATACTTTTGAATATGCTAAAATTGGAGAAGGTGACAAAGAATGATATATCCTGTTATTGGTTTGATTATAGGAATTTTTGTAGGACTTAACATGCCTGTAAACCTGCCACAGGAGTATGTCAAATTGCTATCTGTGGCATTAATGGCTGTTTTAGACTCTGTTCTTGGCGGAATGAGATCTGCCAAGGAAGGAAATTACGACAACCAAATATTTATTTCAGGTTTTTTTGTTAACGCTTTTGTAGCTACATTGCTTTGTTATTTTGGTGAACGCTTAGGTATAGACTTATATTTTGTGGGTATTTTAGCCTTTGGTTTAAGAATTTTCCAAAATATAGCTATTATTCGCAGATTGTACTTAGGAAAATAAAAAAGATTTATACAAGAAGGTATATGACGTTTTGTGTTGAATTCTAAAATGTCAGTATATTAATGTTAGTGTTGGTTAAGATAGATTAATTGTAATTTTTAAGGAGGAGCTTTTAATGTTCGAGCTGGAGAATACTACTGAGACGCTTGCTAATATTAAGGTAATTGGTGTAGGTGGAGGTGGCAATAATGCAGTTAATCGCATGATTTCTGCCGGTTTGAAGGGTGTTGAATTTATTGCAGTTAACTGTGATGCGCAAGCTTTATTGCTGTCAAAAGCATCCAACAGGATACAAATTGGTGAGGAACTTACTAAAGGGCTTGGTGCTGGGGCTAATCCTGATATTGGGCAGAGAGCAGCAGAAGAATCCAGAGAACAAATTTTAGCAGCATTGCAAGGTGCTGATATGGTTTTTGTTACTGCTGGCATGGGTGGCGGTACTGGTACTGGAGCAGCTCATATTGTTGCTGAGTGCGCTCGAGAAGCTGGTGCCTTAACTGTTGGTGTCGTTACAAAACCATTTACATTTGAGGGAAAACGCCGCTATAATCAAGCAGAGCAAGGTATAATAAATCTTCAGCAAAAGGTTGATGCTTTAATTACAATTCCTAACGATCGCCTTTTGCAAGTTATTGACCGTCGTACTTCAATGCTTGATGCTTTTCGGATTGCCGATGATGTTTTAAGACAAGGTGTCCAGGGCATTTCCGATTTAATCAGCGTGCCAGGTCTTATAAATGCTGATTTTAATGATGTTAAGACTATTATGTCTAATGCAGGCTCTGCACTTATGGGGATGGGTTTGGCTAAGGGTGAAGGTGGTGCCAATGCGGCTGCAGAAGCAGCAATCAGAAGCCCTCTCTTAGAAACTACCATAGAAGGAGCTCATGGAGTATTGCTTAATATTACAGGCGGTAAGGATTTAACTTTGATTGATGTTACAGAGGCTTGTAATACTATTGCCAATGCTGTTGACCCTGATGCAATGATTATCTTCGGAGCAGCGATTGACGAAGCACTTGATGACGAAATTCGCGTTACAGTTATTGCAACTGGATTTGGCGGTAAAAATCCAACATTGCCAAAAGAAGGAAACAGCAAGAAAGGTTATGATGGTCTATATAGTTCATCTAGAAATGAAAGCGGTTCGACACTAGGAACATTTACTCCGCCGTCAACAGAAATTCCACCATGGATTCGTGGTAGGTAATAGCAATTTTTGTTTAAAAGCTGCAACTGATTCAACAGTTGCAGCTTTTACTATATATAGTACAAAAACCTGAAAATTTCGCATATTATAGCACAATATATGGACAGACGCGACCTGCTGTGCTATAATATTTTTGTTGAAAATTGCTATTGAAATGAGGTTAAGAGCATGAGGTGTCCATTTTGTTCCTATGGCGACAGCAGAGTGGTTGATTCTCGAGCCATTGATGAAGGATCTTCTATCAGAAGGAGAAGGGAATGCCCACAGTGCAACAGGCGTTTTACGACCTATGAAAAGTATGAGGAAACCCCATTAATAGTTGTTAAAAAGGATGGACGGCGAGAACTCTTTGATGCGCAAAAGCTTTTGAACGGTTTGATAAAAGCTTTTGAAAAAAGACCAGTATCTTATGAACGCATTCAAGAGATAGCGCAAAACATTGAACGTGAGCTAAGAGCTAAGGGTGAAACAGAGGTTACCACAGAAGCCATTGGCGAAACTGTTATGAAGTATTTAGAAAGTACTGATAAAATAGCTTATGTGCGTTTTGCATCAGTATATCGCCAATTTGCTGATGTTAATAACTTCATGCAGGAAATTCAAAAGATGATGAATAAGGAAAAAACAAAAAATTAAGGAGTGGATTAGCAATGATGATTCGCAAGCGCGACGGACGCGAAGTCGACTTTGATGAAGCTAAAATTACCGATGCAATTTTTGAGGCAGCAAAATCTGTCGGCGGTGCAGATAGACAAATGGCAATGGAGATAACCCTGGATGTTTTAAAATATTTAAAAGCACATTTTAAGGGTATTGTTACTGTAGAACAGGTACAGGATGTAGTTGAAAAAATTCTTATTGAAAAAGGTCATGCCCGCACAGCAAAGTCTTATATTCTTTATCGTGCGAAAAGGACAGGTATTCGTAATGCGCGTTCAGAGCTTATGGATACAGTCGGTGAAATATTGAAAGAAACTGATAGGGATAATGCTAATATTTCTAATTCCCCATCAGCAAAAATGTTGCAGATAGCTAGTGCAGCCAGCCGCGAGTATTACTTAAATAGGATGATACCGGAAAAAATAGCGTTAGCACATCGCAGGGGAGATATTCATATTCATGACTTAGATTTTTATGGCAAAACTATGAATTGCCTGAATATACCATTAGGACGTTTGTTAACAACTGGTTTTAATAATGGTCATGGTTTTATCAGACCACCGCGTCGTCCGACTTCTGCAACTGCTCTTGCTGCTATTATTTTGCAAAGTTCACAAAATGATATGTTCGGTGGTCAATCTTTCGGTTTCTTTGACTATGATATGGCGCCTTTTATGGAAAATGCTTCCGACGAAGAGGTATTCCAGGCTATGGAAGCCTTAATTTATAATCTAAACAGCATGCATTCCAGAGCAGGCGCACAGGTGCCGTTCTCAAGCCTGAATCTTGGGCTAGATACATCAGAAAATGGACGCAAGGTAATTCGCAACGTTCTAAAAGCATATGCCAAGGGTTTGGGAAGAGGCGAAAACCCCATTTTCCCTAATGTCATCTTCCGTGTAAAGAAGGGTATTAATATGGATCCGGGAGATCCAAACTATGATCTGTTCAAACTGGCGATATCTGTCGCTTCAAGACGTATGAACCCGACCTTTAGTTTTATGGACACCTCTTTTAACAAAGAATACGGTGGCGACGTTGCCTACATGGGATGTCGTACAAGGGTAATTGCTAATCGCCGTGGACCAGCCGTAACAACAGGTAGAGGAAATATTTCTTTTACAACTGTAAACCTGCCGCGTCTTGCCATTCGTGCGGAACGCGACATCATGGCCTTTTATCAATACCTTGATGAAATGATTGATCTCATTTCTGAACAACTGTATCATCGTTTTAAAGTTGTCGCTAATCTAAAGGTTCGTGACTTACCATTCCTTATGGGGCAGGGTCTGTACCTTGGTTCTGAAAAGCTAGCCAGCGATGACAGAATCGAAGATGCAATAGCTAATGGAACTCTTTCGCTAGGATTTATAGGTCTTGCAGAAACTTTGACAGCTCTTACGGGCAAACACCATGGCGAAAGTGAAGAAGCACAGGTTTTGGGTGAAGAGATTGTTGCCTTCATGCGCAACAAGATGGATAAAATGTCTAATAAATACAACCTGAATTACACTTTGATTGCTACTCCTGCTGAAGGATTATCAGGAAGATTTGTTCGCATGGATAGAAAAGAATACGGCGTAATACCGGGCGTAACCAACAAAGATTACTATAGCAATTCTTTCCACGTACCTGTTGGTTTCCCGATAACCGCTTACGAAAAAATGCGTATTGAGGGTAAATATCATAAATATACTAATGCCGGACATATAAGCTATGTAGAGTTCAGTGCATCGCCTATTAATAATCTTGATGCAGTTGAAGACATCTTGAGACACATGTGTGCTAGCGATTGCGGTTATGTTGGTATTAATTTCCCAATAGACTATTGTAACCAATGTGGCTATACAGGAATCATAGACGGCGATTACTGCCCGCATTGCGATGCTGAACTGGCTCACAAAGTAAAACGAGTTTGCTGCAGTAAATAAGGGAGAGACATATATGGTGACTTTAAAGGTTGCAGACATTCTTGCTGAATCAGTTGTTGATGGTCTTGGCATCAGAACCGTAGTTTTTTTTCAAGGCTGTCCACGCCATTGCCAAGGTTGCCATAATGCATCTTTGATACCGTTTGAAGGCGGCACAGAGTATTATCCGGAAGAGTTGGCAGAACAGATAATAGCAAAAATGACACCAATTCATCGCGGTATTACTTTTAGCGGTGGTGATCCGCTGGCGCAGGCAGATGGTTTGCTTGACCTCGTTTATCTTTTGCGCAAAGCTAAGCCAGATCTGAATATTTGGCTCTATACAGGCTATCTTTTTGAAGAGGTAAAAGATTTACCGGTTGTGAAAGCAGTTAACGTCATGGTTGACGGACCTTTTATTCTTGCCCAGCGTGACATAAGCCTGCCTTTCAAGGGATCTGGCAATCAACGTGTTATTGACATTCCGGCTACTATGCAAAATAATAAAGTTGTTGAATTAAAGCTTTAATATCAAATATTAAGGAAAGCGGCAGATACTCTGCCGCTTTTTTTATTTTTTTGCAGGATATGAGTTTTAAAGGACGAATACTTAAATATATGCTAATAAAGGAGGTGATGTCATGAATGTATATCGGTGGTGTGCCAGAGATAAACAAGGCAAAAAGTTTTGTGGCGAACTAAGAGTTGGAAATGCAGAAGAAGTAGCTGAGTTCATCAGATCTAACTATGGTTATGTGACAAAAATTAAAAAGATAAGGCATTGGGAAGAAGTATACACCAATTTTCGTTCTGGTAAATTTGAAATTGATGACGGGATTCGCGAAAGTTTCTTTCGCCAATTGTCAACGCTGCTTGATGGAGGAATATCATTAATAAAAGGATTGGAGATGATAAAGCTAAAATCAAGAGGTTGTATTTACGAAGTATCTAACTCCTTGATTAAAAATTTGAACAGGGGATTTTCCCTATCCGCAGCGATGAACAAACAGAAAGGGACTTTTACACCAGCTTCAATCAAGATAATAGAGGCTGGAGAAAATAGCGGCTCCTTAAGCATTTTGCTTGATGAACTGGCAGATTATTACAAAAATCAGAATGAGATGAGGCGTTTTATCCGAAATGCCTGCATATATCCGTGCATAGTAGTATCAATAACTGCATGCACTTTTATTTTTTTTGTCTTCAAGGTGTTACCGGTATTTGTCGAACTATATTCTTCTCTTGGGATAGAAGAAACTGCTTTTTTGAAGTTAATAGATTTTGCAGGAGATAATACTCAATATTTTCGTTGGGAGGCAGCCTGCTTTTTTTTATTTTTTCTCGGGGTAACGTATTATCAACGCGAGCGAATAAAAGAAGGTTGTTTTAAGCTTCCTGGACTTTCCGGCTGTTATCGTAAAATGATGGAAATAAGATACTGCCGTATTTTGTCTATAATGCTGAGGAGTGGTATTGCCATACCTGTAGCTTTGACAGCTGCTGCTGAGGCTTTACAGTCCCGGGAAATGAATAAAAAAAGTATGATGGCCAGTTATGTGGTTACACGTGGTGCTCGCATATCACAAGCAATAGCACTAAATGGCGAATTATTCAGCGAGACCAGCATCGAATTTATAAGTATTGGGGAGGATAGTGGTAAATTACCTGAAATGCTGCTGGAGGCTGCTGACGTTGTCGATAATGAACTGCAAGCTAAACTAAAAAATCTCAAGGCATCCATTGAACCAATTTTGCTTATCATAATCGCGTTTCTTGTCGGTTGTGTTATTTTCTCTGTAGCGTCGCCGATGATGGGTTTGATTTCCGGCATGCCGGAATATATTTAATAACGGGAGATGCAGAGAAATGCTTAATAGTTTTTTTAAGCAACGACAAGGTTTTACTTTGATAGAAATTGTGGCAGTTTTGGCTATTCTTGGAATGATGGCAATCATGCTGATGCCTTCTATTGATGTTGCCAGTAACAGAGCGAAGGATACAAAGATGGTTTCAGACTTGGTAACATTAGACAGCGCAGTAAAGCTATACAGGCTGGAAAATGAAAAATATCCAGTGAATTTAGAAAATCTAAAAGACGATGGGTATGTAGTAAATAAAGTATATAAAGAAGCTGCAGAAGAAAATATTTTCTATAAACCTGATGGAGCTTCATACATTCTAACAGGAACCAAGACCAATGGCGATGTTATTGCAGCTGATGGCACTGTAATTACAAAGCATAAAACAGATTCCAGCAGCAGTGATATTAATGGAAAGTGATAGCTAATAGATGACTAATAGCAGTAAAGGTTTTGCGCTCCTGGAGTTGGTCTCTGGCTTAGCCATATTTCTGTTTATGCTGGTAATATCATTACCTTTGTGGGAAGGGTTTCTGCAAATATCTGAAATGTCTAAAGTAAATAGTGCCTGCAGTTTATTGGCTACAGATATTGCCGATATCCAGAATAAATCTCTTTTTAAGAATCTGGATGACCCGGTATATATAATAATGCTAGACAGATATGGCGATGGCTATACAATTGTTAAAAATCAAACTATCGTGAAAAGCGTAAGGTTTTCGGAGATTGGGTTAGATCCTGTTTTAGCAACGTGCGCAAATACTAATAAAATTTCTTTCTCGACGAATGGCAGCCCACAAAGAGCTGTTAGCGTAAATGTTTATAGTAGAAAAAATAGTTCGAAAAGAAAATATGTTGAAGTACAGCCAGTTACAGGCAGGATAGTGATTACAGATGAGACAACGTAATGGTGGTTTTATTTTGCTGGAAATGTTGGCATTTTTGGTCATGACATGTGTTGTGCTCACTTCTTTGACATTAATATATAATGGCCTTATTTCCATTATGCTAAGGCATAATATCCAAAAGGAAGGCTTCGAAACTGCTCAACTGGAAATGTCAAAGCTTGAGCGATTACCAAGGTCAATTGGCGAAACAAGGGAAGAAAGCGCTGGCTTCGAAATCGAAACTAAAATTACTCAAAGTGCAGCACTTGCTGGGACGAACAAGCTTGAGGTGATAGTATATGAAAAAGGCAAAAACAGACCGCTGGTGAATTTGGTGCGCTATGAATAAAAAAGGCTTTTTACTTTTAGAATATTGTATTGCATTGATGCTCGCGAGTTTAACCTTGTTTATTTTCCGGGATACTTTTCTACAATCAATAAAGACGTGCCAAAAAATAGCAAGTGATTCAGAGATTTATCGCGTTGAACGTGCAACCATGTCCTTATTGAGAGAAAACATCGATTTTAATGTTGACAAGGTAGAATTGCAGGAAAATGCGTCTAATGGAACAATCATCGTATGCCAGGAAACGGCAGCGAAAAGAAAAATTTATTATTATTGCAGCGAGTCTCCAAGCGGAAAACATGTTATGACACTCTACCAAAGAATCAAGGTAGAAGATAAAAGCTCTGGAATTAATCCATTGACTGCGCCAAATGTGGAAGTTAATGCATGGCACGTTGAAAAGCTTTCAGAGAAGAGCTTTTTATTGGCATTTTCTATTCGGGAATGCTCAAGTGGGAGAGAAAAAAAGTTTTTTGAGGTAATTAATTTATGCAATGGTATAGTTTTATAATACGGCAGCGCAAAGGAATGGTTTCCCTTTCTATTTTGTTACTGGCGACTGTAATCTTAACTATTCTACAGGGATTTTTCCTCTTGGTTAATAGAGAAAGTGAGGCACAACGCGATAATATAAGGCAGGAACAAATTCTAAATTTGGGAGAGAGTCTTATCGGAGTAGCGGTTAGAAATGAAGAAAAAGGAAATTTGAGCGATTGCCTTCAACTTCAAAAAGTCACTTTATATCCAGGCAATGAGGAGTTTACGGCAACAATAACAAAGGAGAACAACATATCTTTAGGAGTTCGTCAAATTAAAATAGCTTTGGAAGGCGCTGACAGGAAGTGGAATATTTACCAAGACAAGTTATTGCCACCAGGTGGTGCTGATAATCCGGTTTATCAAAATGCAATTTATGCCCAGAATGGTATTGACGGTATCATACCCACCGGTATTGTCGCCCAGGAAGGTAACAGTGGAATCATAATGCCATTCTTTGATGTCAGCGGGTATAAAAAATATGGAAAGATGGTTTTGCCGGCAGCAGATGAGCTAAGAGATTATGGTTTGAAGGAAAGATTATATGTTAATACTGCTGCAGGAAATGTTGCCTATAGTGTGGCGCAGGATACTGTAATTAAGGGTGATGGGGTGTTTGTTGACGAAGCAGGCATAACTATTAATGGCAGATGCACTGCTA
>JBFWIF010000038.1:0-19472 GCA_050256135.1 Acidaminococcaceae bacterium
ACTCGTGTCCATTTTTCTCTATCATTTTGTATAAGTCTGTAGCAATTCTTCCTGTACTTCCATAGCCACAAACTGAATTTATTTGTAATACTCTCAAAATTATTTACCCCCCACTACTCTATTAATATAATCTGTATATGACAAGATAATTCTTAGCACTTTATCCGATACATTAGGCATGCTATAATCTGCTACATGTCTTAATGTATTTTTTTCTTGTGTTTCTAGTACTATCAAAGCTTGCATGATTCTTTCTTTTTCCAGTCCTACCATCATTACCGAGGTTTCTTCCATCGCTTCCGGCCTCTCATGTGCCTTTCTGATGTTAAGAGCTTTAAAACCAAGTATAGATGATTCTTCACTGATAGTCCCGCTATCGCTTAATACGGCCTTAGCATTTATCTGCAGCTTAACATAATCATTGAAACCGAGTGGTTTCATTAATGAAATTAGTGGATTGAATTCAATCTCCTTTACTTCAATCATCTTTCTTGTTCTTGGATGTGTGCTGACAATAATCGGCAACTTATATTTATCAGCAATAGTATTCAGACTATTGACCAAGTTTAAAAAGTTTTCCTCTGAATTAATATTCTCTTCTCTATGCGCAGATACAACAAAATACTTGTTTTGTTCAAGGTTTAATCTTGCCAATACATCTGATTTTTCAATATCATCTTTTCTGGAATTCAGTACTTCAAACATCGGGCTACCGGTTTTAATTATTCTGTCAGCTGGTATTCCTTCTTTAAGCAAATATTCGCGAGCAATATCGCTGTAGGTGAGATTAATATCCGCGGTATGATCCACAATCTTCCTGTTAGTTTCTTCTGGCACCCGCTGATCAAAGCATCTATTACCAGCTTCCATATGAAAGATAGGTATATGTCGTCTTTTGGCAGCAATTGCCGTCAAACAGCTATTAGTATCACCTAATACGAGAAAAGTTTCTGGCTTAACCTCTTCTAATACTTCTTCAATCTTAATCAAAATATTACCTATTGTTTCTATCGCTGTTCCAGTAGCTGCATTCAGGAAATAATCAGGTTTTTTAAGTTTGAAATCTTTAAAAAATACTTCGTTTAGTTCATAATCATAATTTTGTCCCGTATGAACCAAAATATGTTCAATAGCATCAGATGAATCAAGTTTATTTACAACTGCGGATAATCTTATTATTTCTGGTCTCGTACCAACAACAGTCATCACTTTAAGCTTTTTCATGGATTAAACCTCCAAATAATAAGTATCTGGTTTTTCAGGAGCAAATACTTCATTCACCCACATGATAGTCACCAAATCCGTATTCCCTTCGTTGATAATATTATGCGTATAACCAATAGGTATATCCACTACTTCAATCTTGTCACCAGAAACATGATAATCTATCACTTCATCTGAACCTACTTTTCTAAATTGAATTAATGCATTACCACTTACTACTACAAACTTTTCATTCTTCGTATTATGCCAGTGATTGCCTTTGATAATACCTGGCTTGGAAATATTCACAGACACCTGACCACGGTCAGGTGTGCGGATAATCTCCGTGAAACTGCCTCTGTTATCTATATTCATTTTGAGAGGATAACTGAATTTATCTATCGGTAAGTAGCTAAGATATGTGCTATACAGTTTTTTAACAAAAAGATTGCTCATATCCGGAATACTGCGTTCTTCACGTGAAGCTCTGAATGAATTAATTAAGCTGGCTATTTCACCAAGCTTAACTGTGTGAACAGTCTCAACATAGCTATAGCTATCATCTTTTTTATTAGCTTTACCTTCCAAGGCATTAATTAATTCATTAACAACATCATCTATATATACCAAATTCAAAACAACTTCAGGATCATTTACCTGTATGGGCAAATTATTAGCAATGTTATTGCAAAAAGTAGCAATTGCACTATTGTAGTTAGGTCTGCACCACTTACCAAAAACATTAGGGAAACGATAGACAAATACTTCAGAACCGGTTTCTTTGGAATAATTAAATAATAATTCTTCACCGGCTTTTTTGCTTTCGCCATATGGATTATTGAGAGCTGCTTGTGTTGAAGACGATAACATGATAGGACATTTGTTGTTATTGCTTTTCAATGAATCCAATAATACAGATGTAAACCCAAAGTTACCCTCCATGAACTCATTTTGTTCCTTAGGGCGGTTAATGCCCGCCAAATGGAAAACAAAATCAGCTTCACGGCAATAAGAATCAATTAACTCCTCTTTCGTGTCTATATCATATTCTAAGATATCCTGATAATTTCTATTGCGCAATTCAGCAATCAGGTTCTTACCGATAAAGCCTTTTGCGCCTGTTACTAGTATCTTCATCTTATTTATTCTCCCAATTCTTTAATTCATCTTGAATGTATTTTAGCTCCAAAAGCTTTGCTTTAACCTGCTCGACATTCAAAAGTTCAGTATTGTTAGAATTGAATTCACTCAACTTGGTCCTGGCTTCGTTACCTTCTGTATAATATTTATCATAGTTGAGATCACGTTTATCTGCTGGTACACGGTAGAAATTACCCATATCAATAGCATGGGCACATTCTTCATTAGTAAGAAGCGTTTCGTACATTTTTTCGCCGTGACGAATCCCAATGATTTTAATTTCATTATCGGCGTGAAAAAGCTCTTTAACTGCTTGTGCCAAATCACCGATTGTGCTTGCAGGTGCTTTTTGTACCATAATATCGCCAGCTTCTGCATTTTCATATGCGAAAAGCACTAATTCAACAGCCTCTTCCAGACTCATAATAAAGCGTGTCATATTTGGTTCTGTTACTGTTAATGGCTTGCTTTGCTTAATCTGCTCTATAAAAAGAGGCACTACCGAACCACGCGAACAAAGCACATTGCCATAGCGCGTACCACAGATAAGCGTTCTATCTGCCGGTACTGTCCGCGCTTTGGCAACGAACACTTTCTCCATCATAGCCTTGGAAGTACCCATAGCATTAACTGGATATGCAGCCTTATCCGTAGAAAGGCAAATTGCCTTTTTTACACCTGCCTCAATTGCAGCAGTAAGAACATTATTAGTACCTATTACATTCGTTTCCACAGCTTCAATTGGGAAAAATTCACACGAAGGAACCTGCTTGAGAGCTGCGGCATGAAAAACATAATCTACACCATACATAGAATCTTTAATGCTTTGCAGATCGCGCACATTACCAATATAATATTTAATTTTGTCATTCTTGTAATAATGACGCATATCATCCTGTTTTTTCTCATCACGTGAAAAAATACGAATTTCGGCTATATCAGTATTTAAAAATCTTTCAAGTACTGCATTCCCAAAAGAACCTGTTCCGCCAGTAATAAGTAAAGTTTTCCCTTTAAACACTTTCATGCCCCCAGATTCATTAATTCCTTTTCCAGTAAATCAATAAATTTATTCTTATCAAAATTTTCTCTATAATACTTATTGGCATTGCTGCCCATAAGTATGGTTTCATCACTGTCGCAAAATTTTAATATCAACTTTGCAAGAGCTTGATAATCTTCAGCTTTGCATATGAACCCACACTTAGCTTCCTCAATTACCTTTTGCGTTTCACCACAGATAGCTCCTATAATTGGTTTCCCTGCAGCCATATAAGACTGCACCTTGCCAGGCAATGTGTAAGAAAGTGTCTTGTTGTCTTTAAGCGTTATTAACATTGCATCAGCTAATTCATAAAAAGCCGGCATTTCTTCAATCGGCTTCCTTCCGTAGAATTTTACGTTTTTCAACGAAAGCTCACTAGTAAGTTTTTTGCATTCATTAAATTTAGAACCATCACCTACTATATGGAAGAAAATATCATTATGATCAAATAATTCATATGCAGCTTTTATAATAGTTTCTACACTTTGCATGTCACCTATATTACCAGCGAAAACGAAATTATATCTCTCGTTTTTTACTCTACTATATGCTGCTTTGCTCCTAGTTTCCGTAAATATATCCTCTGCATATTGCGGTAAATGTTTAATATTATTGATCTCACTTTTTAGTTCATTTTTAAAATAATCTATAAACATACTTGATGTAACGAGAATGCTATCTGCTGAACTGTAAACCATTTTTGATATCTTATATACAATTTTAAAAATCGCGGATGTTTCCTTGATGCCGCCAGCTGCTAAGCTATCTGGCCACAAGTCAAGACAATACAGCAATAATTTCTTTTTGTGCCTTTTTTTATATACAATTCCTGGAATTCCCATAAATATAGGTGATAGTTGGTTTACAAATACTACATCAAATTCCTCTTTAATAAATATTGCCTTTAAAGTCGCGGATAAAGTGTAGCTAAGATAATTTAGGAATAATTTAGTTTTACTTTTCCCTCTGCCTATTTCAAAACATCTAATAACTTCCACACCATTTATTACTTCTTTTCTTTTATTTCCATGTCGGTATTCGTCAAGAACACGACCTTCTGGATAATTGGGAAGACCAGTCAAGACGGTTACTTCATTACCACGCAGCACAAGACTTTCACAAATATCTGTTATTCTAAAAGGTTCGGGATAATAATACTGGCAAATTACTAGTATCTTCATCTTCATTATCTATACCTTTCCTTTAATTGCTTGTTCGTGTCATTTTAATATATTCTTCAATTTCTGCTTTAACTCCGACTTCAAAAGTTGCCGGATTATAGCCAAAATCTTTCGTTGCCGCTTGATGACTAAAGACACGTTGTTCCACTAAACGCTGCACCTTTTCGCGAAAATCCCTTTGTCCAAAGGTAAAACAATATAAACACCATGCCCCTACATAAGCGATATGATATGGTATTGAAATAAACTTATTTTTCTTGCATAAGTAATTTCCTATGGTGCGAAATATATCAATAAGAAGTATTTCTGCTCCGCCTGACAAAATATAATCTTTGTTTTTGGTAAGAGTTGGATTAATTAACACTTGATAATACGCCTCTCCCAAGTCCTTAGCCCATACAGGCTGAAGTGCATAGTTTGCATGATCTACAACAGGAAAAACTCTCAATTTATCAACCATTCTTATAAAAACAGAAATATTACCATCTTTCAAATTGCCATATATCATAGTAGGGCGCAGAATAGTAATGCTGATATCTTTCCCCTCTATCATAGCTGCTATCGTATTTTCAATATGTCGATATAATTCTCCAGCCTCTTTATACTTAGAATAAATTCCTGTAGTATGCACCAATACGATTCTTTTTACACCAGCTTTGACAGCAGCTTGTACCAACAATAATGACTTATCGATACCTGCAATGTGGAACAAAGTGTCTATACCAAAACATAATTTCTTCAAATAATCTTCATCCTTCAGATTCCCTACAACGAATTCATAGTTAAATTGCACATTTGAAAAACATTTTGTATTTGATGTTTCTTGAACAGCAACCTTAAAGTAATAATCATTAAGCAACTCCTGCTCCCTAAGCATGCGCTGAAGCATCCAACCACCTGATTTACCTGTCAGTCCTGTAATTGCAACTACTTCCATTACTAATTTTTCCCCTCTATAACACCGTCGCTACGTAAAACACTAAAAATAGTTTTAAAGAAAATCTCAGTATCAAAAAACAAGTTCATTTTTTCTACATATATACCGTCAAGTTTTGCTTTAACATCTATTGGCAATTCATCTCTGCCATTGATTTGTGCCCAGCCTGTTAGGCCTGGCATTATATCGTTGGCACCATACTTATCGCGCTCGGCAATCAAATCATATTGATTCCAAAGAGCTGGTCTAGGGCCAACTATCGCCATCTCACCGATTAAAATATTAAATATCTGCGGCAATTCATCAAGACTGGTTTTTCTTAAGAACTTGCCCACTCTTGTAATCCATTTATCAGGATCTTCCAGCATATGCGTCGGCGTGTCTTTTGGTGTATCAATGCGCATCGTACGGAATTTGAGAATATTGAAGTGTTTCTTGTGTATGCCTACCCTCTTCTGTTTGAATAAAACAGGTCCTGGTGAATCGACCTTAATTAATATAATTAACAAAACAAAAAGAGGCAATAACATTATTATTCCCAACAGAGATAAACAAAAACCTATTCCTCTCTTAATTGTAGAATACATAAAGTCATTCCCTCCTTATTTCTATTTAGCATTTTTTTCTTCATCATGTCCGTAATAGTAGTAATAGCCGTAACCATAGCCATAGCCTTGAGCTGCGACTTCTACTTTATTCAAGATAACGCCAAGAATCTTCGCACCAGCCTGTTCGAGCCTGGTTTTCGCTTCTTTCGCCATAACTGGTGTAATCTGATTCCAAGCTGTCAGAAGGATAGTACCATCAACGATTGACGACACTATTGAGGCATCTGTTACCGGCAACACCGGCGGTGTATCTATTAAGACATAATCATATTTTTCTTTTAGCTCTTCAATAACCTCTTTCATTCTGGCAGAAGCCAAGATTTCTGACGGATTCGGTGCTACCGGGCCGCTGGTCAGTATATCAAGTCCAGGTGTACCAGAACTCTGTACAATCTCCAGCACGTCTTTGCCTGTCACGATACAGTTGCTGAGACCTTTGTTCTGGAGCTTAAATAATCTGTGCTGCGTAGGATTACGGAAGTCACAGTCCATGATTACTACTCTTTGCCCTGCTTGTGCCATGACCAGGCCCAGATTGGCAACTACGGTTGACTTGCCTTCGTCAGGAGTCGTACTAGTGAAAACAATGGCTTTCATCGCCTTATCGACACCGGCAAACTGGATATTTGTCCTGATTGTTCTATAGGCTTCAGAAACAGGAGATTTCGGATTTTCTCTGGCGATCAGATCGGTCATTTCTTCACAAGCCTCCTCAGTTTCTGCATGAAATTCTTCTTTATCCGTCTTTCTTTCGTCATTCTGTTCATCGATTCAAAATCAGGCACAGAACCCAGCACAGGCAAGCCGAGATAATTCTGGATATCATCGGAAGAACGCAGTCTGCGGTTGAATAGTTCATAAGCAAGCACATAGCCGCTGCCTGCCATTAAGCCTAGCAGTAAGGCTAAGGCCAATGTCAGAGCTTTGCGCGGTTTGACAGGTTTCTCCGGCAACGTAGCGGTATCTACTACCTGTACCTCATTGGAAACCATGACTTCCGCTACTTTCGCTTCTTCGAGTCTCTTTGCCAGCATGATATAGATTTCCTGCGCCACATCGGCATCACGCTTGACACGCAGGTAACCTTGCTCCACGCTAGGCAGTTTGCCGATTGCGTCAGTATTTTCCTTCTCAATATCTGCCAATGCCTTTTCTTTCCCCTGTGCTACGGCGATTGCCGCCTCACTCTCGAATTTGCCGGCAATCAAACCTTGGTGTACTGGATTATCGGAAGGAGCCTGTAAAGCCGCAACTTTGTTGATTTCTTCCTGCAATTGTGCCCTGACACTCGCAATTTCGTTATTGATTTCCTGCATCTTCGGATGCTTGTCAGTATATTTGTTGAGATAGCTGACCCTCGTCATTTCAAGGTCTGCCAGCTTCTGATTATATTCCTTAATCGTAGTGCTATCGGCAGTAGCTTTCGCTGCACCGCCTAATTGTTGGTTAATGGAAGATAGCTTTGCCTGCGCGGTAGCCATATCGACCTGATTCTCTGCTTTGACCTTGTCAACCATGACGACCCTGTCAGCAATTACCTTCATATTTTCGGACGGATCAATCAATTTATTTTTTTCTTTGTAGACTTGCAAAGCACTCTCTGCGTTGTTCAGTTCATTCTTCGATTCGGCAACACGGCCGGCAATGAATTCTTTCGTAGTTCTCTGCTCAGCACGGGATAGTCCTGTCAGTCTTTCAAGGAACCCTTCTACAACGAGCTTATTGGCTTGTTGGGCATCTTCCGGTGTATTAGCATTGACCGTTACCTTCAGTATCTCCGTATTCTTGAAAGGTGTCGTCGTTATACGACTTTTGATATAGCTTTCATAGGAAGGATACTTGCCTTTGTCATCCTGTTGCTCGGTCTCTTCGATAACCGGTTCGATAACGCTGCGACTCTTTAGTATTTCCGCATAAGTACTCATCAATTGAGCTGTAGCGGCAGTGTTAGCGCCTGGCACAACATCCAGAAGGGAACTGCCGAGGCCTTGCGGCTGTTTAATACGCAATAGGGATTCCGACTCATACACACGGGGCGTAAACAATAGATATAACGTGGCTACGACCAGGAAAGTAACGGTAATATAAGCGATCTTTCGCAGGTTCTTCAGTAATATAGCTAGCAGCTCTTGTAAATCAATTGAATTCTCTTCCAAGATGATACCCCCGTTGTGTGTTAGTAATATTGCGGTAATGTTAAAAAATAGTTAAATATGAAAGACAAGATTTCTCGACTACGCTCGAAATGACAATATTGGCAGTCAGAAGGACAATGCTTAAAAGCAAGATTCCTCCACTGCGGTCGGAATGACAAGGATTGGCGGTCGGAAGGACATATTAGTTGTTGTCTTGAATTTCGCTGACCATGTAAGCGCTGCTGATGAATGGCAAAATGTCTTTTGCGAAATCGATGCGGCCGTTGCTGGTCAGATAGAGAAGGTCGCCTTCAACTAAAGTATAGTTTTGGCTGACATCGCCTTTTTTCAATATATTGTTCAGGTTGAGCTTGATAGGCTCGCCCTTATGATCTTTGTGAACAAGGAACACTTTCTTTTTGGCAGCGTCCTTGGTGAAGCCGTTTGCTGCGCCGATAGCATCCAGGAGCTTATGTGATTTCGTAAGCTCGTAGAGACCCGGCTTATTTACTTCGCCCAAGACATAGACACGTGTAGTACCAAGCTGGGCTATATTCACTGTCACCTGAGGTTTCACAAGGTATTCAGACAGCCTTTGCTCCAGTGTTTGCGTGAACTGTGCTATGGTCATGCCTGTAATATCGACTTCGCCAATCAAAGGAAAGGAAAGCTTGCCGTCCGGTCTCACTATGTATTTGCCGGTAGGTGCTGACACTACAGTACTGATATCTTCATGTCCGAGGACAGTAATATCCAGCTGATCTCCCGGGCACATAATATATTCCTCTGCCTGTGCAATACCGCTTATAGCCAGAGAGCAAGCGAAAAGCAATGCTATCAACTTCTTTTTCATGGACTATCCTCCTCAGGTTAAACACTCATTTGAACACAATACATATATAATTAAAGCACTATACAATGCAAAATGCAAGGTCAGTTATTGGACAAATGGCAGAAATACTGGTGAAATGAACAAGATTCCTCCACTTCGGTCGGAATGACAGGCATAAACCTAAGATTCCTCGACTACGCTCGGAATGACAACCTATTCCCTCTATCAGTCGCTTCGTGACAGCTTCCTCGTCTGAGGAAGCCTAAGGTGGCTCATGCATCGTCTGAGGAAGGCTAAGATTCCTCCACTTCGGTCGGAATGACAATGCCACTAGTCGAAGAGGCGGCTGAAGAAGCCTTTTTCTTTTTCTTCCGGTACTTTTATTTCCTTCGGTGCGTCGAGGCTCAGATATTCGTCCCTCAAGATAGCTGCCGGGTTTATTCTGGTTATTTGCTCCAGCATTTGTGGTGTAATTCTTCCGGAAATCAATTCAATCCCACTGGTTGCATCAGTATGCCGGTGTTCCACACTGTGAGCATCAGTACCAAGAAAATGCACCATATTATTGTCGAGCAGCAGATTGGCAAAGTCCTTCACTTCCGTGCCGAATTTACCGCTAAAGCTACCAACATTGCACTGTACTAAGGCACCGTTTCTTGCCCACTGATGCAAGAGACGCGGATGTTTGGCGAGATACGGATGACGCTCGGGATGAGCAATGATCGGTATCAACTCTTTGATCTGTACTTCATACAGAAATTCATCCGCATAATTAGGCACTGTATTAGCCGGTAATTCAACAAGGATATAGCGGCTGCCTGCCAAGCAGTAATCTTTCGCTCCGCTTTTTAAGAGATTCAGGATATCCCAATTCATTTCGAGCTCTGCTCCCGGATAAACCTGAATGGGAATGCCAGACTCCTTAACGATTGTATTCAATTCGTCAGTTTTAGTTATGATAGTCTGCCAGTCAGCATGATTGGCACCTTCTACAATATGGGGTGTTGCGATAATATCCGTAGTGCCAGATTTCGCCGCCATCTTCAAAAGTTCCAGCGACTCTGCCGTATTTTTTGCTCCGTCATCTAGTCCGTTTATAATGTGAGTATGAATATCTATCATGAAATCTTCCCCCTCTTCTCATCTTCCTTTTTTTAAAAGTGATTAGGTGTATACGTAGGAACCATTTCCTTCAACAGCTCAATGTACTCTGTATCTGTCTGACATTCCTTGAATCTGGCTAATTGCTCACGCAGTGTCTGCGGTTCCTCATCCCGAAGATTGGCGCGGAAGATTTTGGTATGCATCGTCGCGCTCGTACCTTCTTCAGCGGTCAAAAGTTCTTCGAACAATTTCTCGCCTGGTCGCAGCCCGGTAAAGGCTATCGGTATCTCTCCGTCCTCATGTCCATAGAGCCTGATCATATTCTTGGCCAAATCAACTATTTTGACTGGCTGGCCCATGTCCAGCACGAATACTTCCCCGCCCTTTCCCATCGCACCTGCCTGCAAAATCAGCTGCGAAGCTTCCGGAATCGTCATGAAGTAGCGTTTCATCTCTGGATCGGTAACTGTGACAGGACCGCCTGCTTCAATTTGTTTTTTGAATAGCGGCACTACGCTGCCGCGGCTGCCAAGTACATTGCCGAAACGCACGGTAATATATTTAGTCGCAAACTGCTGATTGAGTCCCTGCATTACTTTTTCGGCCACACGTTTGGTTGCCCCCATCACGCTGGTCGGATTAACTGCTTTGTCGGTAGAAACCATGATGAAGGTTTCTACACCTTTTTCACCGGCTAGTCTGGCCGTCCGCCAGCTGCCGTAAACATTGTTGCGCACAGCTTCTTCCGGTTGTGCTTCCATGAGCGGTACATGCTTATGCGCTGCAGCGTGGAAGACAACCTGCGGCTTATAGCGGTCAAAAACGCCGGCCATGCGTTCGGTATCACGTACACTGGCAATAATAGGTACCAATCGTTTCGAACCGTACAGGTTTCCGAGTTCACGGTGAATTTCGTAAATACTGTTTTCGCCTTTGCCCAGCAAGAGCAGCGTCGAAGGTTTCATCTGCATGACCTGTCTGCAAAGCTCCGAGCCAATCGAGCCGCCAGCGCCTGTTACCATGACACATTTGCCTCTGAGATAACCGGCTATTTTTTCCAGGTCAAGAACAACCTGGTCACGTTCCAACAGATCTTCTACGCCAACAGGGCGCAGCGTTTTCATATTTATATTTTGTTCAAGCAGCGAATAAACGCCCGGTACTATCTGTGTCTTGCACTTAGTCTGGCTGCAGATTTCGACGATAGGCGCGACTTCTCTTGGCGGCATCGAAGGTATCGCAATTATGATTTCCTTAACGCCGAATTTTTCTACTGTCTGCTGAATCATATCGCGTCCGCCGAGAATTGGGATGCCAAAAGCCAAATTGCCTTTTTTGGTAACATCGTCATCAATAAAACCGATTATACGGCGGTCATGTGCATGATATTGCGTAATGTCACGCGCCATCAGATTGCCGGCATCGCCTGCCCCTACAATAAGCACAGGAAGAGTCTCACCGTTTTTCTTCTCTTTAGAAGCATATGTGATCAAAACCCGCAACGCCAATCGGCTTAGCCCTGTACCAGCCATAACCATGAACATGATAAGTACGAAGATGGTGCGAGGTATGTTGACACCGCTGACTGCGGTGTGCAAAAGATAAAATATAACTGTACCAGAAATAGTCGCCCCGGCTACCGCCAGAAGCTCCCTGATTCCTGCATAGCGCCAAATACGCCTGTAAAGAGCAAACAAGAGGAAAAAGATCAAATAGTCTGCTATCAAAAAAGGTATATTCGCAACAATACGCGGAAGATAATGGTCGACCGCAATACCGTCAAAACGTATATATACGCTGGCTATCGCTGCAGCTATGATGATCAATATGTCTGATATTACTAAAAATCCAGGAAGCAAATATTTTCGCATGTAAGTCCTCTTTCCCTTTCCGCCCAAAAACCGGTAATCATTCAATAAAGTCCAATAGAATTAATTATACCTCTATTTGCCAAAGCTTACCAGTTAGTCGAACTTTTTAGCGTCTTCTCACCAGATTGTACATTATATCGTTCATGTCATAAGAATTGTCCCCCTTTTTTTGCCCACTACCGGAGCTTTCCCAAACGGTTTTGAATTCATCGCAAAGGTTGCCAAGCAAATATCTTTGAAGTAGACTAGTAGTTGGTGCCGACAAAAATATAGTGAGAAACCGGTTTCTCAGAAGGAGTTGTTTTTATGAAAAACAATCGTTTTGAGAAAAATGGTCAACACTCAGCTCTAAATCCCTACTTTGCAATCTTGGTACCTGCTGCCAAAAATGGCGGCAAGCGCTCAATGGATACAATTTGTAAAGCCTTTCGTCCTTTAGTCCTAAGCTTGATCAATAGAAGTGCTTATTACGCTATTCGTGACGATGCAGAAGACATCGCCTACTGCGAAATTGTTTACAGTGTGGATATTTATAAAGGTAAAGAATATTCACATTTCGCTGGCTATATCAAGGAAAGAGTTGTTTATACTTTGAAGAATGCTCTGCGCAAGGAATGTCTTAAGAACAGCCGTGAACCAGTGATGGAAGAAAACAAGCTGGAATATTTCGAGCAAAAGGATAATATCGAAGACCTGCTGCCATTACTAGAAACACGTGAGGCAATGAAGAAACTGCCAGCCAATTATCGCCGTCTCTTGGAATGCCGTTATCTGGAAGACTACAGCGTCAAGGAAATAGCGGCTGATATCGGTGTCACTCATCAAGCTGTTTCCAAGATGATTAAAAATGCATTAAAGCAACTGCGTTTGTTAATATACAATTATTAGCATTTTGTTTTTAAATTACCAACAATATGTTACACATTGGTAAAAACCAACATTTATCCTTATCTTAAATAATTTTAGCATCTAACAATGTACCTTAAAATATGTTGTAAAGTGTTTTTACCATAAACGTTTTATTTTTACCAAAGAAATAGAAGAAACCCCGTTGCATAGATATGCAACGGGGTTTCTTCTATTTCTCACGCAGCAGTTTTTCTGCTTTGTTCACTATTCAATTGCAATATTGCCTCCCGCAAGTCGTTAATACCGGTCGTAAGTTTGTCGAGCTTACTCTCCATGCGTACGAGAAGATAGCCCGACAAGATAATTGGAAAGCCGTAATTACCGATTTGCGCGGCAAGTGTTTCGGCATCCACTGGTTATTAAGCCAACGGCTCGACGACTGTGGTACGCACACGTGCCTCGGATATGTCGGTCAGGTCACCATTGGCCGTGTTGAAAACATTGGCGGTAATGATATTTTTCATCGCTGTTTCCGCTTCTGCTTTGGTAACATTGTCACGCGGCTCGTTGATGTTGAAAGTTTTGGTTTTACCCTTGACATCTTTAAAAACTAATTCTAATACTTTGCTCATAATTTGTTATTCTCCTTTCTTAAGCTTCTTCTGCACTCAAAAGACTTTTTTCGGTGCAGTAAACTCCTTGTAATTCATGGCTTGCCAAACCGCCAAGCGCATTGCCTGCTGTCAGGATCGCATCCGGAGCAGCGGAGGTTTTGACATTGCTGAAGGTGTAAGTCTTGCTGAGTGCGGCACCGGTGGAGCTCACACCGTTGTCAAGCTGAACTTGCATGCTTACTTTTTCTACTGTCTTGTTTGCCATCTCTATCACCCCCTTTCACTTACATATATTCAGCGAAATCGCTTTTCGCAACCCTAGGCGAAAAAGTTTTTGGAAAAGTCCAAAGTGGGACAAAGGGGACGGTCCCCTTTGTCCCACTTTTCGAGCGCAGTCGAGAAATCCTGGGTTCCTAAAAGCCTAAGATCCCTCCGCTACGGTCGGGATGACAAGAGCGTGCTCATTCGTCATGACAGGAAGAACTCGGTCCGTTCAGGTACCAGTTGGCCTTGCCACGAAGCACATCGCCGCCGTTCTTCCACACTCCGTCATAATCCGGCAGCTGCCAAAGATCCCATTTCTCGAAGTCTTCCGTGCCGATTTTTACCGGTCCATAACCATCAATATCGGCAATTTCCGCATGTGTTAAGACATGTTCAAAATCAATTGGCAGTCCCAGAACATCTGCCAGTACTGCCAACACCTGCGCTGCCTTTTCAATCTGCAGATCAGTCGGCGGCTCGCTCCCAAGTGAAAAAGCACCGTCGCAGTTGATGGTCGCATCGAGGCAGCAGCATAGGGCAATCCCAATGGCGCCAGTATTCCTGTGCCAGGTGTGAGCCAGTACCTCTGTGAGGTTGTCAGTGCTCAGATAAATATCGCCTGCGCCTGTAATATTGATGTGATAATCGCCGAAGGTACTGTCATAGTGTCCCGCCGTCCAGTGCAGATAAATCCTGTCGATGCTGCCTTTCGCCGCTTTCGCCATTTCTGCTATTTCTTCCAATGTAGTTTTTTCCATGAAAAAACCTCCCTTCACTGATATATATTCAGTGAAAGGAGGTTTCGCAACCTGGGAATGACGAAATTGGGACAAAGGGGACTGTCCCCTTTGTCCCAAGCCTTCCCCATCTGCGGAAGGCTTTAAGGCTTACTCAGACGAGGGAGCTGAGCAGTGTCATTTCGAGCGTAGTCGAGAAATCTTGAGGTTCGTGCTAAACATAAGATTCCTCCGCTACGGTCGGGATGATAAAAAAAGTGGGACAAAGGGGACCGTCCCCTTTGTCCCATAAGAAAATTGGACAAAGGGCCATCCCCTTTGTCCAACTTTTTTACAATTTGATTTCATAAGAATAACAGTAATATTCTTCACAGCCAAGACAGGTCCTGTATTTGTTCCGCAGCTCACCCAAGTCTAGCCATTCAAAGTCAGTATGCTCAATCAACCACTTAATTGTCTGGGTGTACAAGAACAGTTCCACTAAATTTTTGGCGTATTGGTTGCTGGTTGCGCTTTTGCGCATCAAGAGTTTTTTTTCGTTCAAATCAAAAAAACCAGCGGCAAAAGCTACTAATTCTTTGCCAATATAGAGACAGGCATTAAAAGAATTACTCTCCTTCGTACAAGCATCTGTAAGTGCACTGAACTTTCTCTGTGTATACCTCTTCGATAAAGTTTTGAGCTTGCTTACCGGGTCATTATACTTTTGATCATACAGACGAAAATATTGTTTCCTGTGTTCATTATTGATTGCCCCTCTTGTGAATTCCAGGTTATACGGCACACCCAGCTGTGCTACGAATTTTTCTGCTCTTTTTATGTCAGCAAGAACGTCTAATGGCAAATTTTGCAGGTAATCTTCATAAGAAGCTGGCAACTGAATTCTTGCCAAACTTCTTTTCCGCAAACTGCGACATCTATTATTTCTTAGCCAAATTCGCAAAGGCGAATCCGGCGCTAATCTGTTCAAAACAAGCCTGTATCCGGGAAATTCCTGGTGCAGTGCCGTAAGAAGCTGTTGAAAATATTTCTGTTCCAATGAATACGGATAAACAAAGTCCAAAATTTCTCCGTTGCCGAAATCACCAAAAATATGCAGTTCCCTGCCTTTGATGCACAGCGGCACAATCATCAGCAAATTGTCTGTTTCGTCATAGAAGCCATAAAAACGTTTCTGCAAAAACAGCCGAGTTCTATTCATCCGAAAATAATTATTAAAAAGTTCATTGTATTCTCTTGAAGCATAAGGCAATAGGTGGTGATTACGGCAATATAAATCTTGCCATTCAGCTCTGACCAATCCATCATTGAAGTCTAATTTTCTTAGCATAGTGCAGCCTCCTTGCTTACAAACAATCTATCTACAACCGTTACCAGCTACAATCACCAACAAAGCTAAATGTCTCCAATTACAACAATATAACGTCAAATCGCTTCTTTCTTTGCTTTTATTGTAACATTAAACAATCTATTGTCTATCTTTTTTACTATATTCGTAATCTTTTTACTAATAAAACCCCACCTCAACGGAAATTGAGGTGGGGTTTATTTTAACGGTAATTAGCAACTTTTGTCCGGCTCTCTTTGTTATTCAAAGGCACTCACAAAAATCTTGTCTTTTATAATTCAATTTCATAAGAATGACAAAAATACTCTTCGCAGCCAAGATTATACTTATAAATCTCATGCCCTCCGGCCAAATCAAGCCACTCGAGCTCAGTATTTTCAATCAACCATTTTATCATTTGGGTATGCAGAAAAATTCCTGGTGAACATTTAGCATAATTGCTATCAATGGCTGTCTTTCTGATTATAAACCTTTTTTCCCTGAAATCAAGCAGCCCAGACGCAAAAACAACCATCTTACCATCTACATACAAAAATACATTGAATGAATTGTTTTCCTGTGTGCAGGCATCTGTAAGCGCATTTAGCTCTTTCCTTTTATAGCAGGTCCAGAAGGTACTCTTCTTACCTTCCCTTTCAGCTTCCCTCTGGTCATAGATCCGAAATAATTCGTTTTTAATATCGCGACTGATTGGTCCTTGCAGGAATTCAAGGTTGTATGGTTTTCCTAATTCTCTTATCAGTCTCTCAGATTTTCTCACGTTATAGCGTGTATTGATGCTGAGTTTTTTTAAATATTCATTATAAGAGGACGGCAGCTTCAGTTTAGCACAGCTTTTCAAGCGCATGCTTTGATAACCTTTTTCTTGCAGCCACTCGTGCAAAAGAGAATCCGGCGAAAGCCTGTTTAAAATGAGTTTGTACCCTTTGAATTTATTTGCCAGCTCGTTAAAAAGCAGTTCAAAATGTTTGCTTTCAATTGATTCCCGATAAATAAAGTCTAAAATTTCTTCATTAGCAAAATCACCAAAAATATAAATATTCCTGCCTTTGACAGTCAATGGCAGAATCATTAGCAATTTATCGTCTTCATCATAGAATCCGTAAAAGTGTTTTTGCAGAAAAAATCGCCTGGTCCGAATCGAAAAATATTTTTTGAACAGTTCCGCATACTTTCTTGAAGAATAAGGCAAGAGACGCGGATTATCGGAATAGAGTTCCTGCCATTTTGTTTTTAATTCATCGCTGTTAAAGCTAAGTTCTCTTAACATGCTCCGTCTCCTCTCAGGCAAAGATCTCCTGTGCGTTAATATCAGGTTCCTCCTTAAGTTCTTCTGTCAAACTAACAGTACCGTTCATTGTAAGAAGGTCTTCCATCCTGAACTTGTATTCCATGGCAGAAAAATCCTGACTGGCATTATATCTATCTGTGTCAATATTCATTATACCTAATAATGTGTCATAAATCATGTCATTAGTAAAACCTCTTGTCAGCCGTCTTTGCAGAAGTTCCACCTTTTCCGTATTACGTTCCCTATAGTCATCGCTAAAATACATCCAAAAAGGAATTCTTGTCATATCAAACCCGAACATCCCTGGTGTATGTTTTTGGTCACGTTTCACAGCATCACCATGGTCCGAAAAATAAATTACACTGTCAGCATTATAAACATTTGCAGCGATGTGTTGAATTTCGGATAAAACATAGTCCGTATAACGGATGCTGTTATCGTACTGACAGAGTTTTTCAGGGCGTTTCGCTCCCTCTGTGCAAATATCTCGGCATCCATCAAAGATGGCAAATTCTTTTGGATAACGGTCTTCATATTCGAAATGACTGCCTTGCAAATGAATAATAAATAATTTATTGCCTGGCTCATCTTTAAACTTTGCAAATTCCGGTAAAAGGGCACTATCAAAAACATTCGCTGCCTTATTGCCGGCGCTGGTTAAAATCAGTGTATCAGCTTCGTCAGCCATAAGGGCTGCCGGATTGGCAAAAACAGAATGTTTTTCGTGGTTGCTTAGAAAGAATGTTTTGAAACCGGCTTTTTTTGCTACTTCTATCAAGGAAACCGAATCGCCAAAACTTTTGCCGTTATACTGACTGCTTTCTGTCAGAGCCTTTGCCAAAACATACATAGTCAGCACATGACTGGAATACGCATTCTGGAAAAGCAAAAAGTTTTCATCCTGACTTGCTCGCGCAAGCCAAGGCGTTGTTTCACGCTGGTATCCGTATGCTTCGAGATGATCTTTTGTCTGCGACTCTCCTATGACTAAGACAAACACATTGTCTTTAGTCTTTGCTTTATCTTTCAGCACAACTTTATAGTCAGCATTAACTTTCTTTGTCTGCCAATACTTAAGTGCCTTTAAATAGACTAAACTTTCATTAATCATATTCCATAAGCAAGAATGTTTAAAGGTAGTGCGCAAATTCAAGACTGTTAACAGCATCGCTGCCAGGAGCAGTCCTTTATCTGCTAGAGTTAACGGCGTTCTTATTAATAGTGAAGAGTTCGCAGCAAGTAATACGGCGGTCAAACAAATAAATCCGCAAGCAATCAAAAGGTACTGCTGCCAAGAATAAGCATTTTTAATAAAGCTTATGATCTCTTTTTTATTAGTCTGGTAAAGAGCGACAATACTTGCTGAGCTCAACAAATCGCCGTCAATACCGTAATATAAGAGATAGATAATACTAATCAAAAGATAAACAAACTGTAACAGCGTTATAATAAGCGTCGATAAATAATCCGCTACAAACAACTTGGTGATAACCTGCAAAGCTATCGCAAAACCACAAACACTGATACCAAAGCCTATTTCTCTTAGAACAAAATCGCCAAAGACTTTGCTCTTCTTGCTTTTTTTGACCAGCAGCGGCATTGTGACAACTCCTGCAAATAGAAGCAAGCCATAAAAGCACATAGCTGCAAATGGACTTATGAAATACCCAGCAGAAAAAACCGCCAAAGGCAACCCATAAAACACATAGCGCCAATGAACCCATCTAACTGTATAAATATCGGTCGTTAACGCATAAGCTATACCTATAATTATTGCTAAAAGAAATATTATTTCCCCGTATTCATACATAGTTAATTTTCCCCCAAATTATATCATAAACTATATAATATTCTTTAGTAATTGTAGCAACAAACAACGCAGTTATCATGGTTTTTACCATTTTCGTTATTTTTATACCGAATTAATAAAAAATAACACAAAGCTAAGCTTTGTGTTATTTTTTAGTCGTTATCCCAGTATGCTATTCATCTGCTATTTTTTCAATTCCTTTTCTTATGGATTTCGGAATATAAAATTTATATAAATTTATTTTCAGCATTACTTCCAGCAACCTGATCTTGTTCTTAATACGAACAAACGGCGATTTTAAAAGCTTTGCAGATTCTGCTTGCAACATCACTCTAACTTTCTGGGCAAGTTCATCCTTTTCGCGATAGGCGCACAACCAATAGGCACGTGCTCCGAAATTGATAAAATAATCATAAGTTAATCCAACAATATCCGGGAAATGCTTTTGCAGAAAAACCTTCCTTCGATGCCAGGCAAAAAAACGATCGTATTCGTTTTTGGTT
>JBFWIF010000039.1:0-19457 GCA_050256135.1 Acidaminococcaceae bacterium
TCAAAAACTTTATTTATGATAGACAAAACGGTACAGCCTAAAGGCTGTACCGTTTTGTCATTCTAGAATATAGAACCTAATATCTCTTTTTCTGCAAACAATGCTGTAGCCCCGCCAGTATGCCAGAAAATAACATTGCTTCCCTGAGGCACTCTGTGACTACGAACATAATCAAGCAAACAGGCAAATGCTTTACCACTATAAACAGGGTCCAAAAGGATACCCTCTTCACGTGCCAATAACTTTATTGCCTCCGATCCTTGCTCGCTGGGCATCTCATACCCAGGCGCAAAATGTTCCTCATCCATCTCGAAATCTTCTTTTGTCATACTTTTATTAGTACCAAGCCGTACTAAAACGTCGTTGCCAAGTTCTATCATCGCCGTAACGAAATTAGCATCATGCTTAGCTGCGCCAACAGCAATCAGCTTTTCTGAAGAACACAGCAACTTTCTGCCAATTGCCAGTCCTGTCATAGTCCCACCAGAACCATTAGCATGAAAAATATAATCAGCTTCAATTCCAAGCGAATTCATTTGTTGCTGTATTTCTAAATAACCACCTACAAAACCGGTTGTACCAATAGCGTTCGATCCTCCAAGTGGAATGCTATAACACTTATGGCCACCAGCTTCCAATTGTGCCATATGTTTGTTGGCAGCAACCATATAACGTTCTGTACTCTCAAACAAGCTCTCATTTGGCAATGTATTTATAATATGCACTTCTGCTCCAAAAATTTTGTCTAAAAGCAAATTGCCTTTTAAATCATTTTCATCTGTCTCAACGAAAGCCAGCAAATATAATACTGGTTTCAGTCCCAGTTTTCTACAGGCTGCTACTGTCTGCATCGCGTGATTAGATTGAGTCGCACCATAAGTAAAAACATATTCAGCGCCTTTCTCTACTGCTTGGCCTAACAAATACTCCAATTTTCTGATTTTATTGCCACCGAAAAGATTTTGACCTGTAAAATCATCCCTTTTAATATAAAGGTTTACGCCTAACTGCCTGGAAAGCCTTTCCAGCTTATAAAACGGCGTCGGGAAAAAACCAAGAGTTATTCTTTTTTGTTTTTCTAATAAACATTTGATTTCCGCAAGGTTCACTTTACCGCCTCCTTATAGTTGCAAAAATTTTTATTATTTAAATACATAGTAACTTTTTTTATTTCAAAAGTATATTAAAAATGTCCGGCACAAAGGTCGATACCAATAATAGCACCGTCAATGCAATCAAGACCATTGTAAATATCCAGGCTACAATGTTATACAACCTAGAATTCGCATATTCACCAAGCAAATTTCTGTCGTTGGCAATAAGCATCATAAAAATTAGTATTGGTGGAAGCAGTACTCCGTTAATAACTTGCGATGTAAGCATTATCTTATAGAGTGATATGCCAGGCAACAAGACAATTCCTGCGCCAGCTACCACCAGCATGGTGTAAAGACTAAAGAACACAGGTGCTTCCCTATAGGAATCACTTATTGCGTGCTCGAAACCTAATGCTTCACAGACTGCGTAAGCTGTACTCAGCGGCAATATAAATGCTGCTAACATAGATGCACCCAAAAGGCCAAAGGCAAACAGCCAACCTGCATACTTACCGGCAACCGGTTCAAGGGCAATGGCCGCATCCCCTGCTGTTTCAATGTCTATCCCATTCGTGTAAAGAGTAGCATTCGTAGCGACAATTATAAAAAATGCTACCAGCCAGGTAAAAAATACTCCAACAAGTACATCCCAACGCGTATATTGATAATCCGAGGCATTGATTCCTTTGTCAACAACTGCTGCTTGCACATAAAACTGTCCCCATGGCGTAACAGTTGTTCCTATTACACCAATTGCCATCAGCAGAAATTCTGCATCCCAAATAAAATTCGGTTTTACCGACGCAATCAATACTTCTTTCCAGGATGGACCAACTATAATTCCTGAAATCGCATAACTTGCAAAAGTTAAACACAGCACTAAAAAAATCTTTTCAATTTTATTGTAACTGCCTTTTAATACCAAAATCCAAACCGCAAAGGCAATAATCGGAACAGAAATATACCGACTAACGCCAAAAATTTCAAAACTAGTTGCAATACCAGAAAACTCAGAAGCCGTGGTGCCGATATTGGCAATAATCAATATAGACATAGCAAACAAAGTCCACTTGACACCATACCGTTCACGTATAAGATCTGATAAACCTTTGCCCGTTACCGCGCCTGTCCTGGCTGACATTTCCTGCGCTATAGCCAGGAACACTGTGCTAAGCAGCATGGTAAATAAAAGCGCAAGGCCATACTTTGCCCCTGCTGCTGCATAAGTAGCTATGCCGCCGGCATCATTATCAGCAAAAGCTGTCACAATGCCTGGACCCATTATAGATAAAAAAACAACAATCCTGTCGCGAAAAACACTAAACATCTTCATTATGTCACTTCCGCCTCAAACCACGCTTGTTCAAATATCTTGACATTGATGCCTTTAAAGTTCTATCAACCATGAATAAATCAAGTACATCATCAACTGTAACTACACCGTGCAAAAATCCTTCCGCATCTATAACCGGCACGGCAAGTAAGCCATATTTATGAATAATTTCAGCAACCTTGTTGCGGCTGTCATGGACTTGAACAGTTATGACTTTGGAATGCAGCAAAGCACCAAGGGTAATCTCCTGATCAGCCAAAATAAGTTCCCGCAGCGAAAACACTCCCAAAAGTTTCTCATCAACGTCAGTAACGTATAGATAGTAAATCATTTCCGCATCTTGGGCAAATCTACGCAAATGCTCCACTGCTTGTTTAGCAGTGAATGTTACCGGCAAGCGAATAAACTCCGTTGTCATTAAACTGCCTGCCGTATTATTTTTGTAATGCAGAAGCCATTTCAATTCTTTCGCCTTATCCTTCGTAACCAATTGGAGTAATTCAGCTGCTTTTTCTTTAGGCATCTCTCTCAATAGATTTGCAGCTTCATCAGCATGCAAATCTTCCAATAACTCTGCTGCTTGTTTCTTATCCATACGTGTAACAATTTCAACCTGAGTATTTTCTTTAAGTTTACCAATAGCTTCGGCTGCTTGTTCATTCCCGAGAGCCTTAAAGAAGACATTGCGGCTATCATAATCCATATCTTCAAGCAAATCTGCAATTTCAACTGGGTGCAGCTTTTTAAAACGATCTTTATCAAGTTTTAATTTAAGGCTTCCCGTTCTTTTTTCAAGAGGAGTTATATGCTGCCAGGAAATATATTTCTTATCGAAGTGACTGGCTAAAAACTCTAGCCCTATACGCCTCAAAAGCCCCCTTATTCCAATATCAGCGGCTATAATTGACAAACGCTGTTTTCCATCCTGCTCATCGCAAGATAATAGAATGTCATTGACACGAACAATTTTATAGCCTTTTAAATCTATAACCTGATTATCCAAAAGCCATTTACCTACAAAAAGTTCCTGGTGGCTGATTTGAGTAGTTTGAAAGCTTTTTGGAGAATCTGCAAGAATTACCTGCTTTCCGTCCCAATTTTGAACTATGTCTGCCGGTATTAATTTATCAGGCTCTTCACTATAAAGAATACCTGTAATAATAGGAAGGCCACCACTCCATAAAGTGACAATATCTTTAACTTTTCCGACAACCTGTCCTTTGCTATCACGTATTTTCCTTCCTCTGAGCTGACTGAAATAAATTTCAGATATATGTTTTTGCACGACTGTCACCTCCATTAATCCGATCCATTAAAGACAATGTACTATAATATTTAGACAAAGAGACCTCCCATTCATTGGAAGGCCTCTTTTCATTGCGGCCCACTCCCGGACCTTATTTATATTATTTCACAATTGTTCTTAATAACAATTTATTTCAAAATATCAGTCCAGCTTAGTGGAAAATAATTTTTAATTTTTTTGTTCTTCATTTGTATCTTATCACCTGACACATGCCTAATCAACATAATTCATCAATGAATATAGAGACCATACCACCTTTATACTCAATCGCCCAAAATGGTTCCTCCACCAACCACCAAGTTTCCATCATAAAAAACAGCAGCTTGTCCAGGAGTAATGGCACGCTGTGCGTTCATAAACGTTACCTTTACTTTACCGGCAGCGGCTGGTTCAATTGTTGCAGATTCATCTTGCATACGATAGCGAACCTTGCAAGTGACCTGTATAGGACCAGTAAGCTCTTCAACAGAGATAAAATTGCAATCTCCCACAAAGAATTCCTTCTTATATAAATCTTTCTCAGGTCCAAGAACAATAGTGTTAGAGGCTGCATCTTTTGCCAATACGTAAAGTGGTTCCTTATAAGCTATCCCCAAACCTTTACGCTGACCTAAAGTATAATTGATCAGGCCTTTATGCTGACCTATCACTTCACCACTTTGCAGAATAAACTTACCCGGTTGCTGCTTTTTACCGCTATAACGTTCTATAAAATCAGCATAATTCCCATCTGGCACAAAACAAATATCCTGACTGTCCGGTTTCGCAGCATTAATAAGACCTGCTTCGCCCGCTCTTAACCGCACCTCAGTTTTTTTGAAATTTCCGAGCGGCAACAGTAAATGACTGAGTTCATGTTGGGTCAAACCATAAAGCATATATGTCTGATCTTTGCTTTCATCTTCTGCCCTTGTGAGCAGCCAGCGCTTTCTTGCTTGATCAAAAAATACTTTGGCATAATGTCCTGTTGCCAAATAATCAATACCAAGCATAAGTGCTCTTTCAAGCAGCTGCGGAAATTTCACATACTTATTGCAGTTTACACAGGGATTAGGAGTATTACCGATCAAATAGGCATCAACAAATGGTAGTATAACAGTCTTTTTGAATGATTCACCCATGTTATAAACATAATGAGGTGCTCCTATTTTATGTGCGGCCAGGCGGGCATCTTCAATATCGGCAAGCGAGCAACAACGGCTTTCTTCAACCAGACCGATATCTTCATTGACAAACATTCGGCCTGTGACACCGGTGACTTCATAACCTTGCTCACGCAAAATCAAAGCGACGGTGGAGCTGTCCACACCGCCGCTCATGGCAACCATCACCTTTTTATTTGAATGTTTTTGGTTTCTTATCTCCGTTTCATGATTAACTAAATCCGTCACTTAGACCAACCTTTCCAAAATATGATCAGCTGCAGCTGCAACAACTGTGATGACAACATTCCTTATCGAGGTTGATATCATCTGTTGGCAATCCGTTCTTTAGCTTATAATCAACGATTGCCGCTTTCAGCCCATCAGCAGCAAGATTGGAGCAATGCATCTTAATCGGCGGGAGTCCGTCTAAGGCTTCAGCAACTGCCAAATTGGTAAGTTTAAGAGCCTCGTCAATAGTTTTGCCTTTAGCCAATTCAGTAACCATACTGCTGGTAGCGATGGCAGCACCGCAGCCAAAGGTCTGGAATTTAATATCTGTAATTATATTATCTTCAACTTTAATAAATATTTTCATTATATCTCCGCATACAGGGTTGCCAACTGTGCCAACACCAGAGTAATTTTCCATCACACCTACATTACGCGGATTAGAAAAATGATCCATAACTTTTGCACTATACATATCACACCAACTTTCTTATACTCTATTATACTTTTCGCTATAAAGCGGTGACATCTGACGAAGTCGATCTACAATCGGCGGTAATTTTTCCAAAAGATAATCGATATCCTCTTCCGTTGTAAATTCCGATAAAGTCAGACGCAAGGAACCATGGGCTATTTCATGCGGCAAACCAATGGCAAGCAGCACGTGAGAAGGATCAAGCGAACCAGATGTGCAGGCTGACCCACTGGAAGCTGCTATTCCTGCCATATCAAGCAACAGCAAAAGCCCTTCGCCTTCAATATAGCGAATACTAAAATTCACATTATTCGGCAGTCTGTCAGTTGGATGGCCATTCAAACGAACTTCGCTTATTTTTTCGTTGATTCCGGCTATGAGTTTGTCACGCAGACGCATTACACGTACACTGTTTTCTTTCATATTTTCTTTGGCATGTACAGCCGCCAGGCCTAAGCCTAAAATGCCTGCCGTATTTTCAGTGCCTGCGCGTAATCCTTTTTCCTGACCGCCGCCATAAACCAAACTACCCATTCTCACGCCTTGCTTAATATAGACAGCACCAGTACCTTTTGGCCCATGAAATTTGTGGGCAGTAAGCGTTAAAAGATCTATATTATCTGCTTTGACATCGATGGGAATATGTCCGGCTGCCTGCACTGCGTCAGTGTGGAAAAGGACGCCGTGTTTTCTAGCAACAGCACCAATTTCTCTGATTGGCATAATTGTACCTATCTCATTATTAGCATACATAACAGAAATCAGAATAGTTTCCGGTGTAATAGCTGCTTCGACAGTTGCAGGAGCAACCTTGCCAAACTCATCAACAGGAAGATAAGTTACTGTATAGCCTTCCTTTTCCAAAGCGCTACAAGTATGCAGAATGGCATGATGCTCAATCGCTGTGGTAATTATATGCTTGCCCTTTTTAGCATAGGCATGTGCAACACCAATCAGCAGCATAGTATCGCCTTCACTGCCGCCTCCTGTAAAAATTATTTCCTTTGGTGAAGCGTTTATCAATTCGCCTACTTGTTCTCTTGCTGTATCGAGAATGCTTTTAGCTTGTTGTCCTAATTTATAAATACTGGATGGATTTCCATAGTTGTCAGTCATTGTCTTGCACATAGCCTCAGCAATACTCGGTAGAACTTTTGTCGTTGCTGCATTGTCCAAATAAACTTGTCGCATTGCAATGCTCCTCTCATTTTCCTTTTTCATAGTACGTTGCTATGATTTACTTTGATTTTAGCAATCCCTAGCAATCTTGTCAACTATTATTTCTCTAATTGTATTTATTTTTGCATAAAAATAATTGACGGGTTCCTTGGCTTATAATATAATGTGCTCAAGACAAATTATTAACACGATATGGGACTGGCGGATCAGTGGATTAACCACGTGGACCATATTGTAGAAACGGCCGACCGCCTGGGCAACAGTATGCTGCTCGGGCGGTTTTTTGCTTGTTTGTAAGCTTACTGCAACTTAGAAAAGAGGTGCAAAGCAATGCAAGAATGGAAAGGTTTTAACGAAGGAATATGGCAACAGGAAATCAATGTCAGGGAGTTTATTCAAAAGAACTATCTTCCCTACGAGGGTAATGATAGTTTTTTAGAAGGTCCCACTGTCATAACAGAAGGTCTTTGGCAAGAATGCTCTGACCTTTTAGCAAAAGAAATAGCTAACAAAGGTGTCCTCAGTGTTGATCCCGACTGCGTTTCCACTATTACTTCTCATAAACCTGGTTACATCGACCGTTTTAAAGAAACAATTGTCGGTTTACAAACCGATGAACCACTTAAGAGAAGCGTTATTGTCAACAGTGGCGTGCGCATGGCTGAACAGGCGTGTGAAGCCTACGGTTACAAACTTAACCCTACTATCAGCGACATTTACCATAATCATAGAACAACACACAATAGTGCTGTTTTTAATGTCTACACCGACGAAATGCTGCTCGCCAGAAAACTAGGCATAATTACAGGCCTTCCAGATGCCTACGGCCGCGGTCGTATAATAGGTGATTATCGTCGCGTTGCTCTTTATGGCATAGATAAACTTATTGAAGCAAAAGAAAATGATTTAAAAGCACTAAGTGATACTGCTATGACAGAAGATGTTATTCGTACGCGTGAAGAAATTGCTATGCAGATATCTTCACTGCGTGGCATCATAGAAATGGCAGCCAGCTACGGTTTTGATGTTTCTAAACCAGCCGGCACTGCCAAAGAAGCAGTTCAATGGCTATATTTTGGTTATCTGGCAGCAATTAAGGAACAAAACGGAGCTGCCATGTCACTTGGACGCACTTCCACTTTCCTTGATATCTATCTAGAGCGTGATTTGGCTGCTGGTCTTATTACTGAGTCTGAAGCGCAAGAGCTTATGGACCAATTAGTAATTAAACTGCGCTTCGCCCGTCATCTAAGAACTCCAGAGTACAATGAGCTTTTTGCCGGTGATCCGCTTTGGGTTACCGAAGTAATCGGTGGCATGGGGGAAGATGGCCGCACCCTCGTTACTAAAAATTCTTACAGAATTCTTAACAGCCTCTATAATCTTGGTCCTGCTCCTGAGCCAAACTTGACTGTCCTTTGGTCTGAGCGCCTGCCACAATCTTTCAAGAATTTCTGTGCTAAAGTCTCAATTGACACCAGTGCTATCCAATATGAGAACGATGATGTAATGCGTCCGGTTTATGGTGATGACTATGGCATTGCCTGCTGCGTATCAGCTATGAAACTGGGCAAACAAATGCAGTTCTTTGGTGCACGTGTTAATTTAGCCAAAGCCCTACTGATGTCCATAAATGGTGGCCGCGATGAAAAAACCGGTGTTCAGATGGCTCCAGAATTAGCACTGCCTGAAGGCGAATATCTCAACTATGATGAAGTACGCAAAAACTACAGCGCCGTTTTGGATTGGTTGGCTGATCTTTACGTAAATACTTTGAATATTATTCACCGCATGCATGATACTTATGCCTATGAAGCAGCCCAAATGGCCTTGCATGACAGCGAAGTTGACCGACTGATGGCTTTCGGCGTAGCTGGTCTATCAGTAGCCGTAGATTCTTTAAGCGCCATCCGTTATGGCAGAGTAAAACCAATACGTAATGCAGAAGGAATTACAATTGATTTCAGTATCGAAGAAGATTTTCCTTGCTTTGGCAACAACGATGAAAGAGTTGATTCACTAGCACACGAACTTACGCATGAATTCATCACAAACCTCCGCAAACATGCTGCTTATCGCAATGCAACACATACCTTGTCGGTATTGACCATTACTTCTAATGTAATGTATGGCAAGAAAACAGGTGCAACTCCCGATGGCAGAAAAACTGGTGAAGCTTTTGCCCCAGGAGCCAACCCAATGCATGGGCGTGACCAGAAAGGTGCGATTGCCGCAATGTCATCAGTAGCAAATATTTCTTATGATGACTGCCGCGATGGTATTTCCTACACCTTTTCTATAGTGCCCGGCGCTCTTGGAAAAACCGAAGATACCCGCATAAATAATCTTGTTGCAATTCTTGATAGTTATGTATTGCACAAAGGTCATCATATCAACGTTAACGTCTTCAACAGAGAAGTCCTGTTGGATGCCATGGCGCACCCAGAAATGTATCCGCAGTTGACAATCCGCGTTTCCGGATATGCAGTCAACTTTATTAAACTAAGTCCTGATCACCAGAAAGAAGTTATAAGTCGTACTTTTTATGAGGCTATGTAAAAATCATGAAGGCTTACTACCATTCTATTAACACTTTCGGTACAGTCGATGGCCCTGGTATAAGATACCTCTTATTTCTCGCCGGCTGCAATTTAGGCTGCAGCTTTTGTCACAATCCTGATACCTGGGTAAGAACTGGTAAAACTATTTCTATAGAGGAAGTTATTGAAGAAATTAAAAAATACCGTGTCTTTTATGATAAGTCCGGTGGTGGTATCACTGTGAGCGGCGGTGAACCTCTCCTACAGGCGGAATTCGTCAGTGCCCTTTTCGCAAAATGCAAAGAACTAGGCATTCATACTGCGCTTGACACCGGTGGCTTTTTTGCCCAGGCCGAGCTTGATAAAGTATTGCCATATACTGATCTTGTTATGTTCTCATTGAAATCCGCCGATGAAAATGTGCATCGCCAATTAACTGGCAAAGACAATGCGTTGATTTTACAAAATTTATTGTATGCAGCTTCCAGAACACAACTTATTCTGCGCTACGTTATAATACCTGGTGTCAATGATTCAGAACCTGTACTTTCAAAACTTGCTGAAGTCATTAAAAAATTGCCATCAACTGTAAAAATTGACCTGTTGCCTTACCACACGATGGGAAAAACAAAATGGCAGGCTCTCCAAATTCCCTATAAACTTAACACTGTTCCCGACGCTTCCAAAGCTGATATTCAAAAAGCAAAAAGCTTTTTTACCAAGGCAGGAATCAATAATGATTATGTAAGTTAAAACAGTAATAAGCGAGTTTTCCGAATAGTTGGATGCTCGCTTATTTTATATAATAAAATTGCATGTAATTATAATAAAATTACATAAAATATATTGACATGACGGGTGATATTGCAAATAATAAAGTATGACTTTATGTCAAAAAATTCTAGGTTCTGGTTAACCAAAATTTTGCTATCTTCTTGGCATTAATTATCCCTAACAATTCTAATGAGAATAACATTCCTATTAAACACGCGAGACAGTTTTGTAATGAGTATTTTAGTACTATTTTTTCTCTTTGGTTGTTCTTGCCTATTGGTAATGGATGGGTCTCTTAAAATCATTTCACAACAAAAAAGGAGTTGTTTACATGAACTATGAAAAAATCACCCCGGAAACGCTGAGCCTCATTTCTGCCATCGTTGGTGAAAAAAATGTTTTGACAGATGCGGAGTTAATGCAGCCTTATTCCCATGATGAAGTAACAGACCCAGCCTACCACCATATGCCTGAAGTAGTAGTATTTGCAGAAAATACTGATCAGGTAGCAAAATTAGTTAAACTAGCTAATGAAAAGCACTTCTCGATAGTTCCTCGCGGTGCCGGTACCGGCCTTGCCTGCGGAGCTGTTCCAATTTATGGCGGCATGGTGCTCAGTCTGGAAAAGATGGATAAAATCATAGAGATTAATGCCGACGCCATGTATGCTATTGTTGAACCGGGCGTAAGGACTGATGATTTGCAAAAAGCAGTTAAAGAAATTGATCTTTTCTATGCTGGAGATCCGTGCAGCGGTGACAGTTGTTTCATAGGCGGTAACATCGCTACCAATGCCGGCGGCAACAAGGCCGTCAAATATGGCACTACACGCCACCAGGTCTACGAAATTGAAGTTGTTTCACCGCTTGGCGAAGTACTGCATCTCGGCGCACGCCTTAATAAAATGACTACCGGTTACTGTCTTGATCAACTTATAATGGGCTCTGAAGGAACTTTAGGCATTATCACCAAGGCTACTGTCAAACTTCTTCCAAACCCCAAATATTTGATTGACCTTCTGGCGGTGTTCCCTGATGTTGACAGTGCCATCGGCATCGTCAATAAAGTTATTAAAGCCGGCATTACCCCTACCTGTGTAGAATTCATGGATAATATAACTATTAAATCAGTTGAACGTTATCTTCATGAAAATCTACCAGACAGTGAAAACGGGAATTATATCATCATCCAGGTTGAAGGAACAAGTGAAGATGACCTTGATGAAAAAATGGTTCTTCTTGACGAGCTATGCACAGAAAATGGTGCAACAAGCGTTTTAGTGGCAGACTCAGCAAAAATCTGGCAGGCACGCAAAGCTTTTGCCGAGGCAGTACGCGCTGAGAGCCTGATTGTCTGCAAAGAGGATATCGTCGTACCTGTAGATCAGGAACCTATTATTATTGATAATATTCTTCAATTCGCTAAAAAATATGACTTAATCACCCGCATTGCCAGTCATGCAGGTGATGGAAACATACACCTAAACATTATTAAAAATGAAGCTCTTTCACATGAAGAATGGGAAGCCAAAATAGCTACTTTCCAAAGAGAACTCTATACCGAGGTTTATAAACTTGGCGGACGCCTTTCCGGTGAACATGGTATTGGTTACAAAAGAAAAGGCCTTATGGCTGAATTTACAGGCGCAGCAGAGCTAGATGTCATGCGTGCTATTAAAAAGGCAATGGATCCAAACCTTATTCTCAACCCGGGTAAGATTCTAGACGTTGAAAATTAATCCTGATGCATAAGCAAAAAATAATGGAGCTCATCCGATTTTGGGATGAGCTCCATTATTTTTTAACTGAATTACGAAATCAACCAAAGGTTTTCATTAGCCTCAAAAACCTTTATTATCCTTATCTGCTTGTGGTACAAGTCATTTTAGTCCTCACCTAATATTAATTATCAAATATAGGATTTTTTTGCTGCAACGTACCTTTGTCCTGTAACACAAAAAAGCTATGAATAAAATAAATACTCTCCCTGGCAGAAACAGTTTTACGCAAACCATCTCTCCAAAGAGAGTTAAAGTCAAACAAGCAAAAAACAATTTAATGGCAAAGCTGGTTTAATACTCCATTTCACCGCTGTACACATGACAAAGAGACAGATAGTACATCATTTCCATTGCCGAAGTAAGTTGGCTTGGTTCGCCATCATAACAATTTTCTTCTAAAACTGAAATGCCGCTTAATACACTAAAAGATTTACCTTCTTTTTGCTCAGAAATTTCACTAGCTTTGGCTAAAAATTTGTTGGACATACTTATCACTCCTTTTATTATTTATTCCGGCTTTCCCTCCAATAATTTTTCAGGAACGTCGGTGTTGCACAACGCAAAATTATACAAAAAAGGCCGCTATCAGCCATCCAGCTGATAGCGGCTTCATTGCCTACTATTACTTGCCATCATTGTAAATCTAACACCTAATAATTGTCAATACAAAAATGAAGTTTTTTTAATTTTTTTATAAATATACATCAATATTTTAAGCGATTTCTTGTTCTAATCTTCTAAAGCAAGAATATCCTAATGAACATACCTCTGATTATTTAATAAAGAACAGGTGCCAAGTATTTGGTTTCTTTAGCTTTATTAATAAGTACTTCTCATTGATTCATTGTTGTGATATCAATTTCAACCAATGCTCTGCAACTTTGCTCCATTTCTTTTTTCCCAATCATCACTTTTACCTATAAGTTATAAAGTTTTCTTGAAGACATCTTGCGCAGAGCAGCAATCAGAATATTCACATAATCCAATATTTCTGATCTTAACAAGAAATATAGCTGTTTTTGCAATTATTTAGGCAGGCAGTATCTTTTATGACAAAATATATCATTCAGTAATCTTCTTGATGATTAAATTCAGCAGCTTCAACCCAATCACTAACCTTATTCAGAAGATCAATAATTTCATCCATAACTTTAGCATGTGATTGTTCTTCTTTAATCAACCTTTCTAGAACAGCTTTTACGTTGGGGTTGTGAGCTTGTGACAACATTTTTTCATATACTTCGACACTTTCATTTTCCTTGACTAATGCCAGCCGATAAACATCAATTTGGTCTTCCTTAATTTTGTCTATAGAAATAGCTTTGCGTAATGCTTCTGCGTCTTTTATATAAGAGACAAAAATATTTTTGGTTTCAGTTAATACTTCCTCGTCGGGTAACGCTTCGGTATTTTGCAAACGAAGAGCTTCAACGATTTTGTAATGTCTTGCTTCTGCCACAGCTAGATTTTCTAACAGGGTCTTTAAATCACTAAATTTTGTTTTATTAGCTTGATCACGATAATACTTTTCACTTTCCCTTTCCATTTTTAACGCAAAATCAAAAATATCCAATTAGGTTTCCTCCTTTATACCTACTTTTCTATAAATCATTTGAATTATTGACATAATGATCTTAAGAGTAATATAAGTTTAAAATTCTTCATCAGCGTTCTTACTGCTTTCTTGGTTCTCCACCGCCCTCTTTTCGTTCAAATAAGCATCATGATAAGTTTTAAGCTTTGCCATGACTAAACCATGTACTGATTTAGCCGGATATAAGCCAGCACTATCCAAAACACCTGCCGAATTACCGGTAAGCAGTTCAATACCTTCATCAACACTATTTATATAATAAATATGGAATTTACCATTTTTGACGGCCTCAACAATTTCACCATTCAAAGCAAGATCCCTTACATTTTGTGCGGGGATCATTACTCCCTGTTGGCCTGTCATTCCTTTTATTTTACAAACTTCATAAAATCCCTCGATTTTTTCTGTAACACCGCCGATAGGCTGTATTTCACCCTTCTGATTAACGGAACCTGTCACTGCAATATCTTGTCGCAGGGGAACCTCGGCTAAACTTGACAAAATAGCATACAGTTCAGCACTAGAAGCACTATCTCCATCAATCCCCTCATAAAGCTGTTCAAATGTCAGACTGGCTGTTAAAGATAATGGCATTTTCTGTGCATACTTATTACCGAGATATCCACTAAGTGTTAATACTCCTTTGCTATGCGTAGCCCCACTCATTTTAGTCTCACGCTCAATGTTCACGACTCCAGCACGACCAAGATAAGTATTTGCAGTAATCCTGGATGGTTTGCCAAAGGCATACTCACCAATGCCCAATACTGCCAGACCATTTATTTGGCCAACCTTCGCATCTTCTGTATCTATAAGATACAAACCTTCTTTAAACATTTCGTGTATTCGTTCTTCATACTTATTAGCACGATAACGTTTTTCATCTATAGCTTTTTGCACATGTGAAAAATCAATAATACTTGCTCCTTCTAGCGATGCCCAGGAATCTGCTTCGCAAAGTATCTCAACGACCTGATTAAAACGTGCTGTAAATTTATTCTGACTGCCTCCAAGCCGCGCAATATATTCAATAACACGAGCAACTCCTGCTCTTGTAAAATCCTTAAGGTGTTCTTTTTTAACTGTTACGCTGACAAAGTTTGCCATTTTAGTAATATTTTCCGGTGTATTATCAATGTCGGCATCAAAATCAGCATGAATTTTAAACAATTTACGAAAATCTTCATCATATTGATACATTAAGTGATATAAATACGTACTTCCCAGCATAATTACCTTAACATTAACGGGAATCGCCTGCGGTTTTAAAGAAGCCATTGCGATAAGGCCATATTGTTCACCCAAACTCTCAATTGTTAGTTTTCTTGTTTTCAATATTCGTTTCATGGCTTCCCAGACCCCAGGATTACTCAAAACATCCATTGCATTAACAATCAGATAGCCACCATTAGCAAGATGGAATGATCCCGGTTTGATCATGGTAAAATCAGTACTAACAGCACCCATCCGACTTGAATACTCAACACGTCCACATAAATTATAGTAATTTGGATTAGTTTCAATTATAACCGGTGCGCCCTTACAAGTACGGTTATCAACAAAAAGGTTAACCGTATAACGTTCTTTCATTACTTCTTGGGAGGATTTTTTAAAGAGAGACATAACATTCTCTTCCTCAGATGGTAAAGTCTGTTTAAAATCATTAATATTCTTTACCACATCTCCTCTTACAGCTTCAAGATATTTCACAATATCATCACTATACTTGTATTTTTCCTGAACTTCATCAATAAGATGCCCAACAGCAAACATTGCCACCCGACTGTCTAAATCACGTATTTTTTCCCTGACATCTTTTTCAGTATCTTGTACTTGACGTATAACTTCCATAGCTAAATCATGTACTGCTTCAAGATTTTTTTTAATTTTTTCCTTTTTATCATCAGGCAATTTCTGAAATTCTTCTTCAGAAACAGGTTTGCCATTTAAAAGCGGAACCATCATAAAACCAGTTGGTGACCATTTTGATAAGACTGAATATGTTTCAGCCTTGTCAACAAAAGTCTGAAGCATTTCACCACGTTTTTCCTGAAAACTTTTCATTATTTCAGTTCTTTCGCGTTCATAATCTTCACTGCTGAAAGCTTTTGGAACATGATTTCTCAAATTTTCCATCAATTCCTGCATATCTTGACAAAAGATGCTTCCCTTACCTGATGGCAGGCTGATTGTGAGTGGGCGGCTTGCATCATCAAAGTTGTTAACATAACACCAATCAAGAGGAACAGGCTGGCCCTTGGCTTCTTCACTGACAACGTGCTCAGCATAAGTCATCCGGCCCGTTCCAACCATACCAGAAATAAAAATGTTGTACCCTAGGTTTTTAGTATGCAAACCAAACTCAACGGCATTAACAGCACGCTCCTGTCCAATCATTCCCTGAAGCGGCGGTACGGTAGCAGTAGTTTCAAAATCAAAAAATTCTTCCTTACAATAAAAGTGCAGTTGCTCTGCCGTTAATTCTTTAATCGGCAGTATTTTTTTTACGTCTTTTACTTCATTTTCCATATAATTCACTCCCCCGTCTACCGTAATTAGCCAGTCTAAGCTGATTCAAACCAATATTTAATAAAGGTATTCGTAGTATATTCTTTCGTTCACAAAATCAAAAACCCTTTTTATCAAAGAAAAAATGTTTTAAGATTCTGTTAATTCCTGATAATAGCACAACCATTACAAGCGCAAAAAAAATCAGGAGCGGATACCTAAGGTTCCGCTCCCTAATGATATAGCCCCGTCCATGTGGACTCCCACTTCCCTTTTTCCAGTCCTGAAACCGGTCAAGGTACCTAGGGTGGGCCACATCACCGACACCCTTTACGTTAGTTGCACCCTCGACTGCATACCTTACCTTTTTCAAAGCAGAATAACCACTATGAAATATCTCGGTTAGCAAATCACTTCGTTCTTCCAGCGTTACTGCAGATCTGTGACATCCTTTTCCTCTACTATCGGCACTTTAACCGAGTCAAAGTACTTAGGTTGGTCAACTCCTGCAGCACTTTTTCTGTAAGAATTCGACAGCAATCGTGAACTACCTTTTCTTTCTTGACCATCGGCCTTTAGAAGTACTTAGGACTACGTCACATCACAAGCCTGTCTACCGCAAGGTATTGTCGTTCCAATTCAGAAGAGCAATTCTGCTCTTTGTACTTTTATTATAAACATTGAAAAACAAAAACGCAAGAACAAATTAGCAGAATATTGTGATTTATTTGTGACTATTTTCTAAGTTTCAGTTAAATATTGTAATCTTCATTTTTCTCCTGCGAATCTTGACTTTTAGCAGGGTCGATATGAACATTAACCCTGCTATTGCAGAATTTGAAATTTATCTCCTTTTTCAAAGATCCAACTATATCGTGGGCTTCTTTAACCGTTAAATCCTGATTTAGCGTAATATGAAAGTCAATATGTCTCTTATTTCCGGCCTTTCTTGTTTTGAGTTTGTGATAGTCAATCAACTGATTAGCATAAATATTCGTGACTTTCTTTATTATTTCATCTATTTCCTTTTCTTCTTCGTCCGTTAAACGCACGTCAATCAAATGTTCAAGAGCATTTTTACAAAGTACCCAGGCTTCTTTAATTATAAGTAAAGCCACTAATATCGCAACAATAGAATCAAATATGACAAACCCTGTTATTTTGATCAGCAGTATACCAAATCCAACACCTAAAGATGTATATACATCAGTTTTCAGATGCAAAGCATCAGCTTCAAGTGCCATAGAATCCTCTTCTTTTGCAACTTGATATAATTTTTCAGAAACAAAAAAGTTAACCATAGCAGCTAACATCATAACAGCAATTGCAATAAAAGCTTGCTCAATCTCTACTGGTGCAAAAACCTTTTTTGCAGCTTCAACAATAATCATGCCTGCCGCAATAAAAATCAAACCCCCTTCGACTACACCTGAGATGTTCTCTATCTTTCCGTGCCCATAAGGATGATCCTTGTCAGCCGGTTTTGCCGAACCCCTTACTGACAGAAATGCCACTATTGAAGCAACAAGATCCATGGCTGAATGTATTGCTTCTGAAATAATACTTACAGAACCGCTCAATACGCCAGCCACTACCTTAAAAATAATGAGCAATGTATTTGAAAAAATTGAAAATAGAGCAAACTTACCTTTCCTATCTAAATGAGACACAAAAGGCCCCTCCTTTTAATTTAATAATATTTAATATTTTATATGCAGCTATATTATTCTATTCATTTTGGGAATAGAAGCTTAATTCTGTAATTATACAATAAGAAATAGAATTTAGAAACTTACTTTGATTAATTTTCTTCAATTTATTTCGGTCAAAATTCAATTATTCTATCAACATTATTTAAATTGCTTTTTTATATAATCATTTTTTAATATAAAGGATATACTGAAAAAACGCCGAAATTCTTTTAATAAATGTGATGTAATATTTTTGTTCATATGCGGGGAGGTAGTGATTTGTTGTGAAATTTAACAACAGTATATTGGTACTTGGCTGTGGTTTTGTCGCACGCTGTACCATTCCACTTCTGCTTAAACATATTGATATATCACCAAAATCTATTACGGTAATAGATATGAAGGACGAAAGAGAAAGCATTGCTGACGCCATAACAAGCGGTGTAAATTATCGAATTGATAAAATTACTAAGGATAATTTAAGCAGCAAGTTATCCAAATATCTAGCAGCAGGCGATATGCTGATTGACTTGTCCTGCAACATAGATTCTGTTGAGCTCTTGGAATGGTGCCACTGCAGAAATGTAATGTATATTAATGCTTCTGTCGAAGTATGGGATCCTTTTTTTACTAATGGAAGCAACAACTCACACTCTGCTAAAACTTTATATGCCAGACATATGGCCGTCAGAGAAATGTGTTCCAGATGGACTAACAAAAAAGGAGCAACTGCAGTCTTAGAACATGGTGCCAATCCAGGGTTGGTTTCCTATTTCACAAAGGTTGGTCTCGAAGCAATTGCCCAAAAAATTATTGATTCCCAAAAAAATAATAGTCGAATTAATTTGTTGAAATGTTTTCTTGAAAAGGAAGATTATCCAAAATTAGCGCAGCTGGCCGGAGTAAAAGTAATACATATAAGCGAACGTGATTCTCAAATAACAAATAAACCAAAAGAAGTCAATGAATTTGTTAACACCTGGAGTGTAGAAGGTTTCTATGAAGAAAGTATTGCTCCAGCTGAAATGGGCTGGGGAACTCACGAAAGAGTCCTCCTACCAAATGCTCAGGTTCACAATTATGGCCCTTGTAATCAAATATGCCTTGCCAAAATGGGCATGAAGACATGGGTAAGATCCTGGGTTCCAAGCGGTGAAATTACCGGGATGATCATAAGACATGGTGAAGCTTTCACTATCTCCGATTTTCTTACCATCTGGGAAAACGGCAAACCCATCTACAGACCAACAGTCCACTATGCCTATTGTCCTAGCGATTCAGCAATTAACTCACTTCATGAACTTGAAATGCGGCAATTCAACCTTCAGACTAAACAACGAATTTTAACTGATGAAATAATAAGCGGCAAGGATGAGCTCGGTGTTCTTCTGATGGGCCATGACTTTAACGCTTGGTGGGTTGGCAGCATTCTTGATATAGATGAGTCGAGAAAACTCGTTCCTCATCAGAATGCAACGACTCTTCAAGTTGCCTGTTCCGTTGTTGCTGCCGTAAAGTGGATGATTAAAAACCCCAATGAAGGCGTTTGTATTCCTGAAGACTTACCGCACAAGGAGATTTTGTCTTTAGCACTAAACTATTTAGGCACCTTTATTTCAAAAGAAATAAATTGGACTCCAACATTAAACAAAGTTGATTTATTCAAAGGGTTCAATGACTTGACAGTTTCGGACGACGAGCGATGGCAGTTCAAGTCGTTCGTAGTATAATTCATTTTGTTATGTTAATATAGTCTGCATTAGTAAAGGATGAGCTTAAAATGTATACGGAATTTAAAGCTATTTCT
>JBFWIF010000040.1:0-19432 GCA_050256135.1 Acidaminococcaceae bacterium
TTTACAACAAAGAGCGTTACCAAAGCCGTTTAAAGAACATGTCACCAATAGATTATAGATTGCAAAATTTTAAAAATTAACTAGGTACAAAGAGGGACAGTGTCTAAAATTTTGACGCACTGCAGACCGTCCCCTTTGTACCACTTAAAAGCAGAAAAACAGGAATGAACCAGAGAATTTGTGCTCTCTGGTTCTTTTTTGTGTCAAAAGCTTGGACTATTGCAGGAAAGATGTTATTTGTGGCGAACCATTCTCACATAATGTGTTTTGTAACTAATTTCGCATAGGAGATGGAAAAATGGCTTTTACAGAGTTACCGTTAAATAAAGCTTTTATGTTGCTTGAACCAGGGCCGGTTATTTTGGTTGCAACACATGACGGCAAAAAAAATAATCTTATGACTATATCCTGGCATATGGTTACTGATTTTACGCCGACACTAGCTTTGACTACCGGTTCCTGGAACCATTCTTTTAAGGCTTTAATGAAAAATAAAGAATGTGTATTAGCGATTCCAACTATTGATATCATAGAAAAGGTTATCAGCATTGGTGACTGCTCAGGCAAAGAGACCGATAAGTTCAAAAAGTTCCAGCTAACTCCATTGACCGCGAGTGAGGTTGCTGCACCCTTGATCAGGGAATGCTTGGCCTGCTTGGAATGCCGCGTGATTGGTTATGTTGAGGAGCCCGGTATTGTTCTGTTGCAGGGCGTGAAAGCCTGGATTGATAACGAACGTCAAGAGCGGCGGACTTTTCACGCCAAAGGTGACGGTACTTTTGTGGTCGACGGTGAAACGATTGATCTGCATCATTTGATGGCGGATAAACTGCCTTTTTAATTCATAATATAGTCGAAACAGCAGTTGGAGGGTTAAGTTATGGTGTTGCCTGATATCCTGGCAAGTGGTTTGAAAGTAGTATTCTGTGGTACGGCACCAGGTAATGTTTCTGCCAAAGAAGGTGCTTACTATGCCAATAATAGCAATAAATTCTGGGAAATGCTTTATAAGATGGGGCTGACCAAGGAAAAGATGGCGGCCAAAAATTTCCGTCATGTCCTTGCTAGCGGTATTGGGCTGACCGATATGGCAAAAGAGCAGTTTGGCATGGACAAGGTGCTGAAGAAACAGGACTTCGATAAGGGCGCTTTTGAAGAAAAAATAATGAGATATCAGCCGCGGGTATTGTGTTTTACGAGTAAGAGGGCGGCGCAGAGTTATTATGGGTTGAGCTCCAGTGCTGATATTCATTATGGGAGGCAGGTAGAAAGCATTGGTAAGACGATAGTTTTTGTTCTGCCATCACCTTCGCCTGCTGCCATTCGCTGGTGGGATGAAAGCTATTGGCTGGAGGCTGGTGAATATATCCGGCAGCAATAACAAAATATGCTTAATGAGAGGTTTTGCAGTCTAAAACTTTATAAAAGAGGAGTAAATTAGATGAAGGAAGAGATAAGAAACGCAATACTAGGATTGGGAGCTGATTTATGCGGTTTTGCTGCTGTTGAGAGGTTCACGGAAGCACCGAAGGGTTTTCAGCCGCAGGATATTTTCTCCGGCTGCCAGACGGTTGTTGTCATTGCTATGGGTTTACCAAAAGGATTGCTTGCAGTTGATTCCCGTATTATCTATGGCTATTTTAATGAAATGAGTTGTCCTATTGTTGATAAAATTTCTTTCCAGACGGCACAATTTTTAGAAAGAACATATGGTCAAATAGCGGTGCCATTGCCTTGTGATAGCCCCTATGATTATTGGAACAGCGAAAAGATGGAAGGAAGAGGACTGCTTTCCATGAAACATGCGGCAGTGCAGGCAGGCCTTGGCGCTTTGGGTAAAAATTCCTTGCTTCTTAACGACCGCTATGGCAACTTGTTGACCGTAGGCGCGGTGTTAACCGATATAAAAGTAGAATCAGATCCAATTGCAGCAAGCATTTGTATTGAGGGCTGCGATTTGTGTATCAAAACTTGTCCGGTACAGGCTTTGGATGGAGTGGGTGCAAACCAAAAATCGTGCAGAGCCAAGGCCTATGGTAAGACGGAGAGAGGATTCGGCACAGTGAACTGCAATAAGTGCAGGGCTATTTGCCCAAGAAGATTTGGTATTTAATACATAATGAAAGCAAGGGATTATTTTGCAGAAGATATTTGTTAATTTACTCATAGCCATTACATTGTTTATCTCCGCACCGGCAGAGGCTTGCACCTTGTGGGCGGCCAACGGTAGTATGGTTGATAATGGCGGAACCTTGATTGTAAAAAACCGGGATTGGAAGCCTGACCAGCATCAGGTCATAAAATTTGTACCTTCTCAAGATGGTTACAGCTATTTCGGAATTTATGCCGAAGGCAAGCCGGCTGGTATGAAAGTCGGTATTAATGAAAAGGGACTAGTAGTGATGACCGCCACAGCCGGCAGTATTCCTTCCAAAGAAAGAAAAGCAATGCCGAACAAGCCTGGTTTGCGGAAACTTTTAAACGAATGTGCCAGCGTTGATGAAGCTCTATTGCGAACTGATTTATTTGTGGGACCAAAAATATTAATGCTTGCTGACAGCAAAAAAGTAGCGACAGTCGAAATTGGTCCGGATGAACGTTTCAGCGTGGAAATCACGGAAAATGGCAGCATTTATCATACCAATCATTATGTCCTGGAAGATATGCTTGATTTAAATAAAAAAATAGGTACAAGCAGTCAAAAAAGATATGATCGCATTGACCAGTTATTAAATGAAGGCAATTTACCTTATACTTTAGATGAGTTTTTAGCTTTCAGCAGTGATCAGAATGATGGACCTGATAATAGTATTTTCAGAATTGGCAGTACTCCTGCTAAGACAAGGACAATGGCTGTTTGGGCAGTTAAAATTCCAAAACAAGGATCGCCGGAAGTATATGTAAGAATGTTAAATCCTAATGAAGCAGAGACATCATGTAAGATTATCGCGAATGATTTTTTTCAGGTACAGGCAATGTTAAACAAAATATAGTTTTACCAAAATAGTCAAAATTTTACCATTATGCCCGAAAAGCCGCAATTTCTTTTATGCTAAAATAACAAATAAGCATTATTCATTAGGCCGGGATAGCAATGAAACGATGTATAGCAATTTCTATTTCAGTAAGAATATATAGATTTCACTCTAAATTCGTTAAAAGCCCTGGTAGAGAAGCAAAGAAGGAAAGAAGGAAAGCTGGGTGAATAGTAATGACAGCAAAAATACTATTAATCAACGAATCGGCAGAAGAATGTATAAATATTATAAAAATTTTGGATGATTTCGAAGTTCTGATTGCAAATGATGCATTGGAAGCTAAAAAGAAATTTGAAACTAATGAGGGAATTGAGCTTATTCTTCTTGACTTGGCACTGCCCAATAACGACGCATTCCGTATCTTAACCGAGATTAAGCAAAACGGATTAAACAGAAAAATAAGGATAGTCATTTTAACCCAGAATGATCAAATTGGGGAAGAGGCTAAGGCTCTGCGCTGTGGCGCAGGAGATTATGTCCGAAAACCCTTTAGCCATGAAGGATTGCTGGCACGGCTGCATGTGCAGCTGGAAATTTTGCGTCAACAGAAGCATGAAGACTTTGAAGTGGAAGAACGGGATTCTATCTTTAAGATGATCTTTGAACAGGCTCCTATAGGTATAGTGGTATCGCGCAGTACGAAAGCTATTGCGCAAGCAAGTGATTTTACTTCTGATGTTAACCCTATGTACGAAAAAATAACCGGCCGTACTCAAAAAGAAATCAATGAAATAGGGTGGCCTAGTTACACCCACCCTGAGGATTGTGCAGTCGGGCTTAAAAAAATGCAGCTGCTGCAAGAAGGAAAAATAGACGGCTATGAACTTGAAAAGCGTTATATCAGGCCAGACGGCAGTCTTATCTGGGCCAATGTTTCTATAAGTGCCATCAAGCTTAACGGCAAAGAAAATAATGAACATGTTTGTCTTGTGCAGGATATTACCGAGAGAAAAGCAGCGGAAGCTGCTTTGGCAGAAAGTGAGCGCAACAAAGCTGTGTTGTTGTCACATCTGCCAGGCATGGCTTATCGCTGTCAATATGAACGTGAGTGGACGATGGAGTTTGTTTCCGAAGGTTGCTATGAGTTGACGGGGTATAGGCCAGAAAGCTTGCTCAATAACCGAGATTTATCTTTTAACGATTTGATTCTTCCAGAGTATAGAGAAACCCTTTGGCAGCAATGGCAAAAGATTTTAGCGCAAAAACACTCGTTTTATTATGAATATGAGATATTTGCGGCAAACGGGCAAAGAAAATGGGTTATGGAGATGGGGCAAGGAGTCTATAACGATTCAGGTAATGTGGAGGCTCTTGAAGGCATCATCATTGACATCACGGAAAGAAAGAAATATGAATTAGATTTGGCATACACGAGTGGGCATGACATGTCTACCGGTTTATATAATTATTGTTCACTGCAGAATTTTATGGAAAGCGATAAGTTAAAGGAAGAGCAATTAAAAAGGGCACTTATATTATTAAAAATTAATAAAATGAGTGCCATTAATTCAACATATGGTTATAGTTTCACCGAAAAAGTGTTCAAAGAAATTGCCGACAATTTATCTGTGTTCATTTCGGAAAGCAGATTGTTATTTCGTATTTTTGGCGATACGCTTATTTTTTATAATAGTGATTATGGAAACAGGCAGGAATTAGTTAATTTTTGCAAATTAGTAATTGCTACGATTAATAAAACGCAAATAATGAAGGTTATGGGCTGGGGTATTGGAGTTGCCGAATTAGATAAATATGATTGTGATACTAATACCGCCATTATCAATGCTTCAGAGGCAGCTAAACTTGCAAACGAGAATTCGTCTTTGTTTGGCTATTATTTTGTTGATGATAAGCTGATAGAAGCTATGAAACGTGCTGCAGAAATACAAAATAATTTGATTGCTATTGTTAATGGAACTGATAATAGTGAAATTTTTTTGGAATACCAGCCAATATTGAGCATTAGAGATAAAAGGATAACTGCCTTTGAAGCGCTTGCGCGTATGCAGAGTGAAAAACTGGGCAGGATAGCGCCGCTTGAATTCATACCTTCAGCTGAAAAAATGCAGTTGATTGTACCAATAGGCTTAAAAATTATGCATAAGGCTTGCAATTTTCTCAGAAGGCTGCAGTTTTCCGGATACAAAGAGATTACAGTTTCGGTAAATATATCAGCAATTCAGTTTTTTCGAGCGGAATTTGTCGACGATATCATTGAGATTATTAATAAAACTCAAATAGATGCCTCCAAGCTATGTATAGAAATCACAGAGTCTATTTTTTTGGGTAACTATGACGATATTAATGCTAAATTAACTATTTTGCGAAAAATGGGTATCAAAGTTGCTATTGATGATTTTGGTGTGGGTTACTCCTCTTTAGCACGCGAAGGTGAACTTAATATAGACTATTTGAAAATAGATAAGGCTTTTATCGACAAGTTACTGAGTGTACCCCATGATAAGGTTATTGCCGGCGATATTATTGCTATAGCACACAGACGTGGTCATCGTGTTGTTGCCGAGGGTGTTGAGTATGAGCTGCAATTGCAGTATCTGGTTAAGCATCATTGTGACTATATTCAAGGTTATTATTTCAGCAGACCTCTGGCGGAAGAAGATGCCGTTGCTTTTTTGACAAAAAATGTCGGTGCATCTTATTAAAATAGAAATTTTAAGAGAACGGCGGGAATATAATGAAGGGAAATGAAAGGCGAACTAACCTTTCAATTAAGTTCATATTGGGTATTGTCTCTTTTTTGACACTATCTGTTACTATGAGCTGTATTGCTTATCTGGTTTTTTCTAATTGGACAGCATCGGCTGAGCATGTTACGCAAAAGCTGGCGCAGGATATGGCAGGTGATGTCTATGGAAAAATTGATGTCTTTTTGCATAAGCCAGAGCATATAAATGAACTAAACTATAAACTGATTAAAAACGGAATTCTAGATATGAATAACGAGCGGCAACGAGAGAAATTCTTTGTCGGTGTTTTGCAATCTTATGATAAAGAAATATATAGCTTTAGTTATGGTACTTCTAGCGGCGAATATTATGGAGCAAGGAGAAATGCAAGTGGTGTTATTGAAATAATGCGGGACAATGCGGCTACGGGCGGGCATTCCTGGTACTATGAGGTTAACGCTGATTTAACCGCAGGCAGACGGGTTTTGGATGCCGGAGCGTTTGATCCTCGTGGACGGTCTTGGTATCAGTTCGCAGAGAAAGCAAAAGCACCTATTTTTTCACCTGTATACAAACATTTTGTGATGGATGGCCTCGCTATTTCCGCTGCCAGCCCTGTTTATAATCAGCAGGAGGAATTGCAGGGAGTATTGGGTACGCATATGTTAATTACCAGTATAGGAGACTACCTGGCTGCAATTGTAAATAAGAATGATGGTTATGTGGCAATTTTGGATAAAACCAGTAATAAGATAATTTCCAGTTCCTTAGATGGTAACCGTAATAGCATTAGTGTGACTAATGCCGTTGCAGCAAATGCTTTTGCCAGTATTGATCAAGATGTTCTGGTGCAAATTTATCAGAAATACCTCTCCGCTCATAATGATTCTTTTATTTATACTATTGATAACCAAAAAATGTTTATTGGTGTTGAACAGTATCAGCAAAATGGATTGAATTGGGTTATTATTTCGGCTCTTCCCACAAGTGTACTGGTTGCTGAGGTATTGCAAAATATTGAGCAGACGGTAGCACTTTTAGTTTTGGCTGTAGCCTTGCTCGTTCTGATCAATTACTTTGTTACGCGTAAACTTCTTAGTCCAATGAACAACCTACTGGATGCTGCGGAAGAATTATCTGCTGGTAATTTGCTGCCGCGTGCGGAAATAGTACGCAAAGATGAGCTTGGCAGGATTGCTGAAGCGTTCAATAAAGTCGCTGATAAAATGAGCAGTTTGATTAATAATTTGGAAAGTATCGTTAAAGTGCGAACTAATGAATTAAATAAGACGAACGAAATTTTGAAAGACAGTAAAAGGCATTTACAGATTATTCTTGATTCTACGGCCGAAGCAATTTATGGCATTGATTTAGAAGGTAATTGTATTTTCTGCAACGCAAGTTGTCTGAAAATTTTAAAATATTCCTCGCAGGAAGAACTATTAGGCAAAAATATGCATTGGCAGATTCATCACAGCCGCATTGATGGAACTCAATTTCCTATTGAGGAATGCAGTATTTCTCAAAGCTTAGGACAAAAAGAGGGCGTGTATGTTTATGGTGAAGTTTTTTGGAGATCAGATAATACTTCCTTTTATGTAGAATATCGTTCTTACCCAAGTTACAAAGATGATCGTATCGTTGGTGCGGTGGTTACCTTTATGGATATTACCGAACGCAAAAAAAATGAGGAAGAATTACAATATATAAGCAGTCATGATGTGTTGACAGGATTGAAAAACCGCAGATGTTTTGAAAAAGTTTTGAAAGAAATTGATGTAGCTGAAAATTTGCCGCTATCAGTTATTTTTGCTGATATTAACGGGCTGAAAATGACAAATGATATTTTTGGGCATGCAGCTGGAGATGAACTCATTAAGAAAATCGCCGAAATATTGCAAGCTTCCTGTAGAGTAAACGATGTTATTGGGCGTGTGGGCGGCGATGAATTCATAGTACTTTTGCCAAAAACTGCTAATGAAGAGGGCATGAGTATAATGGACAGGATTAAAGTTAGCCTTGGCAAGGCCAATGTTGCAGCTATTAAATGCAGTGTCTCTTTAGGCTGTGAAACAAAAACGGATAGCAATCAAAAAATTACGGAAATCATGGCCAATGCCGAAAATAAGATGTATAAGGATAAGGTTTTAAATCGCAAAGTCATCAATGAAAGTATTATTAACAATCTGATGGAAACTTTGTATGTGCGCAATAAAAAGGAAAAAGTACATTCCGAAAGAGTAAGCATTTTAAGCGGCAAAATCAGTGAAATGTTGGGATTTACAGCAACAAAAGTTAAACGAGTCAAAGAAGCCGGTTATCTTCATGACATAGGAAAAATCGTATTTGATGAGAAGATTTTGCGTGGAAATAATCTATCTGCAGCAGAAATAGAAATAAAAAAACAGCATCCTGTTGTTGGTTATCGAATTCTTAATTTGTTTGATGATACCTTGGATTTAGCTGAAGCTGTCTATAGTCATCATGAAAATTGGGATGGCACTGGTTATCCAAAAGGGTTAAAAGGAGAAGAAATACCTGTTATGGCTAGAATTATAGCTGTTGCAGAAGTTTATGATGAATTAACCAATGAATATGGCAATCTGCATTTTGACAAAGCAACTGCTTTGCAAAAAATTCAGTCTCTGGCTGGAAAACGTTTTGATTCGGCTATTGTTGAAGTATTTATTAAAATCCAGGAAAATATAAACTAGTTAATTTATAAGTATCCGCATAAAAGGTATGACCGATGATTTGTCAAATGTAATCTTTGGGCTTGTTATTGCTAGGAGGTGTAAAGAATGAATTCATTCGTCCGTTCGGTTATTCAAGTCTTCCAAGGCGCAGTTCAAGCATTTATAAATTTTCCTGCGGCAATTGCCTGTGCGGCTGCTTTTACAGCTGTGACGTTTGTAAGAATTTATCTCAATTGGCCAGCACAGACAGGGTATATTTTTCTATTCGACTGTTTACAGTGGTCGCTCGCATTTGGAGCAATTTTCAGCCTGGCGGTAATTACTGCCGCTCAAAGCCGTTTCGAGGAGAAGCAGCCATTTATTCTGGCTAACCTGCTCGGAATTTTATCAGCCGCCGTAGCTTTTGGACTGCTTTTTATTTGGGGCGGCAAAGCACCGGAATTTGGAAATATCGCTTCAAACAGCTTATCTGATTTGGCGCTGGCGCGGCTTAGCGTCGCAACCTTTGTGAGCTTTTTGGCCTTTATTGTATTTGCCGGCTTGCCCAAAGAAAAGCCGGATTTAGTTAAATCATTATTTATGACCCACAAGGCTTTCTTTATAGCATTAATTTATGGCATGGTGCTTCTTAGTGGTGTTTCAGGTGTGGCCGGCGCGGTACAGGCTTTACTTTATCAAGGCATGAGCTATAAAGTCTATTCGTATATAGCAGCTTTGGCAGGTTTTTTCACTTTTGCGATTTTTGTCGGCTATTTCCCTGATTTTCATAATGGCGAGAGTGATGAACGCCGCACAGTCGCTGAGAAACAACCGCGCTTTATAGAGATACTTTTCGGTTATATCATGATTCCTATCATGATAGCACTTACGATTGTACTTTTATTATGGACCGGTCGTATTGTCCTGGAAGGGATTTGGCCTTCTTTCTGGCGTCTTTCCGGTATTGCTACTTCTTACGCTGTGTTCGGTATCTGGCTGCATGCTATGACGACCCATCATGAAACAAAATTGGCCGTGTTTTATCGCAGGATTTATCCTTTCGCTGCGTTGATAATACTGGGGTTCGAAGCTTGGGCACTGGTTGTACAGCTGGAAAAAACGGGTCTGAAGACTGTCGAGTATTACTTTTGCCTGACGTGGCTATTTGCAGTAGTGTCGGTTGTTTTGCTTTTATTGTTCAAAGAGTCGGCTCATCTTAAAATTTTCGCATGGATCAGCATTTTGATGATTTGTTCGGTATTGCCGGTGATTGGCTATAATGTGTTGCCGGTTAAGGCGCAGACCGCAAGATTGGAAAAATTACTTATCGGTCAGAATATGCTTGTTGATAGCAAATTGGTGCCAGCGGCCGCCGAGCCGCCGGAAAAGGTCAAGGAAGGAATTACCGACGCGGTTAGTTTTCTTGCAAATGAAAGTGGTGCCGACTTGCCGGTATGGTTTGAAAAAAAGTTCACCGATGGCGAGGTGTTCAAAAGCAAATTTGGATTTAGGCAGACGTGGCCGCGCAATGATTCGGGAGTGCCCGCTGGTAATTATTTGGCTACAAACCTGTATGTATCATCACAGCCGATAGATATTACCGGCTTTAACTGGGTAATAAAACCACCAAGACTTATGAGTAAAGGAACTCCATGGGGCGAGATAAAAGGAAGCAGAGGGCTTTATAAGATTATCTGGACCCTTAATTACCAGGACGGCATGCCTTCTTTGAAAATTATGCTTAATGAAAATTTGTTGTTGGAACAAAACTTAAATGACTATTTCAATAAGATTGCCCAGCTTTATCCTCCTGGCAAAAGTCGCATGCAGTCGGCCTCTTTAGCTGACATGAGTTTAAACATTGAAACGCCGGAAGTCAGGGTGTTACTGGTTTTCAATGATGTTCATATCAACGTGAACGTGCGTGATAACAAAACCAGCTACGTAGTTAATGTCGAAGGAATTTATCTGCAGGAAAAACCATAAGATAAACATGCAAAGAAGGCCATTGGGGATTGTCCCCAATGGCCTTCTTTTTTTGCGAAGCAAGCTAAACAATTTATTTTTCCAAGAGTTTTTTTGCCGTCTCGGTATTGCCACCGGACTTTTCGATAATAGCAGTTACTTCGTCATAACCAAGCGTAGTCGTATAAGCCGTAGCAAAGGCATAGGAAGAGTCCAAGATTTCTTTACAGCGTTCGACATTAGGCTGTAGACTGCTGATGCATTTTGTGCGGAACAATTCTGTTGAGGCAGTTAAAAGTTCCAGACTTTCCAATAAAGATTCGGCAATCAGTGGCATGAAGGCGTTAAGCTCAAATTCTCCGTGGGCCGAGGCCATAGTTATGGCCGTATCATTGGCGATGACCTTCATTGCTGTTTGTATAACCATTTCCGGTATGACAGGATTGATCTTGCCTGGCATAATAGTGCTGCCGAGCTGCAAAGCTTCTAGCTTTATCTCGCCTAAGCCGCCTTTGGGGCCAGAGTTCATCAGGCGCAGGTCATTGGCTATTTTCATCAGATTTACGGCAAGAGCTTTCAAAAGACCGGATACTTCAACAAACACGTCATTGTTTTGAGTTATATCCATGGGATATTCGGCTGTCGCTAAGCCTATGTCGGTCAAATCACGTAGTTCTTCGATGACTTTGTAACGGTATTTCCTCTCGGCGTTATCGCCGCCGCCGACAGCAGTGCCGCCGAGATTGACTTGACGCAGTCTTTCTTCTACTTTATAAAGCCGCCAGCGGTCACGGGCAATCGCCTGCGCATAAGCACCAAATTCCTGGCCCAAAGTGATAGGCACGGCATCCATCATTTCGGTTCGTCCGAGTTTTTTGATTTCATCGAAAGCATTTTCTTTTTGCTGCAGCTCCTGCTGTAACTTGGCGCAATTCTCGCTAAGTGTGCGCAAAAGCTGTACTGCTGCTATCCTGAGCGCTGTAGGATAAACGTCATTAGTCGACTGACCGCGATTGACGTCATCAAGCGGATGGATAATATCATAGCGCCCGCAGGCATAATTGAGTTCTTGCAAAGCCAGATTGGCAATCACTTCATTGACATTCATATTGGTGGAGGTGCCGGCACCACCCTGCAGGGCTTCTGTGATAAAAGCATCATTTGCATTACCGGTAAGGATATGGTCACATGCTTTGACGATTGCCGGATAAACATTATCCCTGCCAATGCCCATCTTAATATAAGTAAGAGCGGCTGCTTTCTTAACCAACACAATGGAGTTGATCAGACGCATCTGCGTTTTTTTGTGCTTCAGGTCAAAATTTTTGGCGGCACGGGCGGTCTGGATGCCATATAGAACGTTATCCTCTAATTCCATTGTCCCGAGTTTATCTTTTTCAGTGCGCATTTTTTAATCCTCGAGTTCTATTAGTATATTAGGAAACATGCTGATGCTTCTTTTTAATATTCCCTGCATGTGGGAAATAATGATACCGTAATTGCTAATAGGTATATTCTGATCCTCTGCACATTTTTGCCTGTATTTCATTTCTCGCTCGTTCAGCATACAACCACCGCAATGGATTACCAGCTTATAGGCCGAAAGGTCATCGGGAAATTCTGTGCCGGAAGTGAATTCGAATTTGAGATCTTTTTTCGTGTAGTCCTTGATCCAGCGCGGCAGCTTGACTGTTCCTATATCATCACACTGCCTGTGATGCGTACAGCCTTCGGCAATCAGGATGGTATCGCCATCTGCCAGGTGGTCAAGTGCTTTGGCACCTCTTACGACAGTCTCCAGATTGCCTTTATAACGCGCGAACAAGATGGAGAAAGAGGTCAAATAAATGTCTTTCGGTGTATCGGCGGAAACTTTGGCAAATACCTGACTGTCAGTAATGACAATTCTGGGTTTTTTGCCTAAAGTGGCTAAGGTATCGCGTAATTCAAACTCCTTTACGACGATCGCAGTGGCATCAGCTTCCAAAATATCGCGGATAGTCTGCTGTTGTGGCAGAATCAGTCGTCCTTTTGGTGCGGCTTTATCAATCGGGATTACCAGCACGGCAAAATCACCGGGATGCAGTATATCACCTACGATTTTCAGTTTGCTTTCTTCAGTAATGGCCAGAGCCGCAATTTTCTCTTTCAGCAATTCTATGTGGTAGGCGGTTTCTGCACTGACATAGATTTCACTTGCACCGATTGTCTGCGGTTCTTTGATCAAATCGGTTTTGTTATAGACTACAATGTAATTGAGTTTCTTATCTTTAAATAATCGGATCAGATCTTCATCCTGCTTGGATTTGCCTTCTGTAGCATCAATGATTAAGACCGCTACATCAGTCTTATTGAGGACTTGTCTAGTTTTTCTTACTCTCAGCTCGCCCAAGGCACCTTCGTCATCAAAGCCCGGGGTATCGATAATCATCACAGGACCCATTGGCAAAAGTTCCATAGCCTTATAAACAGGGTCGGTAGTAGTACCTTTTACTGCTGAAACAACAGCGAGGTCCTGACCGGTAACAGCGTTGACGACACTCGATTTACCAGCGTTTCTTTTACCAAAAAAACCTATATGCACACGATGCGAAGATGGCGTATCATTTAAGCCCATGAATTGTCCCTCCTGAAATCCGAATAATAAGTAACATTACACCCAATTATAACATATGCAGAATATCATTTATAGAAAATGTAACATCGGTAAAGAGAACAAAATTAAATAAAGGATTTTATTCTAAAACATAGAAATGTTTGTAATATTAATTTTAGACAGTTTTACTTTGATGAAAATAAGAAAAAGGCCATAAAAATGGCAGAAGAGAGGCTGAAATATGGTTAAACCTCAGATTATAGTATTAGGTTCGACTGGTATTGCTACGTGCCAAAATGCCTTTGGGGCATTGCCGATACAAAGAGCAGACGAAGATACGGCAATCAAAATCTTGCACAAAGCTTATACTGGTGGTATTCGCTTTTTTGATACCGCTAGAAATTATTCTGATAGTGAAGAAAAATTGGGCAAAGCCTTTGGCAAAATGCGGGATCAAATTTTTATTGCTACGAAAACAGCGGCAAAGACACCGGCAGATTTTTGGACTCACCTGGAAACCTCTTTGCGTAATTTACAAACGGATTATATAGATATTTATCAATTTCACAATACCGATATCTGCTATGCGCCAAATGACGGCACCAAGATGTATGAATGCATGTTGGAAGCCAAAAAACAAGGCAAGATTCGCCATATCGGTGCAACTTGCCACAAGATCGGCGTAGCGATGGAATGTGCAGAATCCGGATTGTATGAGACGATACAATTCCCTTTCAGCTACCTTTCTTCTGACAAAGAGCTGGCTTTGGTAAAGAAATGCAAGGAAAACAATATAGGATTCATTGCGATGAAAGGCTTGGCAGGCGGACTCATCAATAATGCACGGGCTGCCTATGCGTTCATGTCACAGTTTGACAACGTGCTGCCCATCTGGGGAATTCAGCGCGAGAGTGAACTGGACGAATGGCTGGCCTTTATGGAAGATGCGCCCCAGTTAACAGAAGAAGTGCGGGCATTTATCCAAAAAGAAAAAATGGAGTTAATAGGTGATTTCTGCAGAGGATGTGGTTACTGTATGCCGTGTCCGGCAGGCATAGAGATCAATACCTGCGCCAGAATGTCACTGATGCTGAGGCGTGCGCCGACCGCAAACTGGCTGTCACCGCTAAACCAGGAGAAAATGAGAAAAATCGAAGATTGCATTAATTGCGGAGCTTGTAAGGCAAAATGCCCCTACGAATTAAACACTCCGGAATTATTAAAGAAAAATTATGCTGATTATAAAAAAGTATTGGCAGGAGAAATTGACGTGAAGTAAGGGAGGGCCTAACATGTTTAATTTAACCGAAGATCAGGAAATGATTCAAAAAATGGTACGGGAATTTGCAAAAGAAAGAATAGCGCCAACCGTACTGGAACGTGACGACAAGCATATTTTTGACCGGGAGCTGGTAAATGAACTAGGACAGATAGGCCTGACCGGACTATATTTCCCGGAAGAGTATTGTGGTACCAATATGGATTATTTGAGCTATATTCTTGCTGTTGAGGAATTGTCAAAAGTGGATGACGGTATAGGCATCACGCTGTCGGCGAATGTTTCTTTATGTGCGGATCCGATTTATGAATTTGGCAGCGAAGAACAAAAAGAGAAGTATTTGATGCAGCTTGCGGCTGGGGAACGTCTGGGTGCTTTCGGTTTGACCGAACCAGGAGCTGGTACAGACGCGGCAGGCCAACAGACCGTAGCTGTTTTGGAAGATGATCACTATGTGTTGAATGGTTCCAAAATATTCATTACCAATGGCAGCGAGGCCGAAATTTATGTTGTTTTCGCCATGACTGATAAGGAGAAGGGAACCAGGGGAATTACGGCTTTTATAGTTGAGAAGGGCATGCAAGGATTCAGCTTCGGTAAGAAGGAGCATAAACTTGGTATTCACACTTCAATAACGACAGAGCTTATTTTCCAAGACGTGAAGGTGCCGGTAGAAAACAGACTGGGAAAAGAAGGAGAGGGCTTCAAAATAGCGATGCAGACGCTTGACGGCGGACGCATCGGTGTTGCGGCGCAGGCTCTGGGCATCGCACAGGCAGCACTGGATCATGCTGTTAAATATTCCAAGGAAAGAGTGCAGTTTGGGAAACCAATCTGCAAAAATCAGGCTATTAGTTTCAAGATTGCAGACATGGCGACAAAAATTGAAGCCGCCAGAATGCTTGTATATCAGGCGGCAACTTGTAAACAAGAAGGAAAACCGTACTCCAAGGAAGCTGCCATGGCCAAAATGTTTGCCAGCGATGTTGCGATGGAGGTTACCACAGAAGCTATTCAAATATATGGAGGGTATGGATACAGTGAAGAATACCCGGTAGCTCGTCTGTTCAGGAATGCCAAAATCACGCAGATATATGAAGGCACAAATGAAGCACAGCGCATGGTAATTGCAGGCGCAATTCTCCGCTAACTAAAAAATAGGGAAGACATTTTACATAACATGTAAAAAAGCGCTCAGTGTTTGTAAAAAAAGAGTAAAAGTAGTGTTGCGCAATATAAAACCAAAATAGGGAGGCTAAGCATGTCAGAATTTCAAAATTTGAATTTAAATATAGACGATGGTATCGCAATAATTGAAATTAACCGCCCGAAGGCTCTTAATGCCTTGAATTACGAAACACTGCAAGAACTTGATTGCTGCATAAGTGCGATAAAAGCTGATTCTGAAGTTGCTGTGCTGATTATTACCGGCGGTGGTGAGAGATCTTTTGTGGCAGGCGCTGATATTGTAGAAATGGCCCCAATGAGTGCTATTGAAGGACGTGACTTTGGACGTTATGCCCAGGAAGTATTTGCCAAGGTGGAAGATTTGCCGCAACCGGTTATAGCTGCTGTCAATGGCTTTGCACTTGGTGGTGGTTGTGAGTTGGCCTGTGCGTGCGATTTTCGTTATGCTGCTGACAGTGCAAAATTTGGGCAGCCAGAAGTTGGACTTGGTATTACTCCCGGATTTGGAGGGACTCAGCGTCTTCCTCGACTTGTAGGAACTGGAATTGGCAAGGAATTGATTTACACAGGAAAAATTATTGATGCGCAGGAAGCACTGAGAATTGGTTTGGTAAACAAAGTGTTGCCGGCTGGGGAATTGCTTGATGCGGTCAAACAAGTGGCAGAAAAAATAAAAAGTAATGCTAAGGTTGCTGTGCAATTGGCGAAAATAGCTGTGAATAGAGGCATTCATGCTGATGTGCGGACAGGTGTCGCTTATGAAGGCGAAGTATTTGGTTTGTGCTTTTCCACTGATGACCAAAAAGAAGGCATGAAAGCTTTCGCGGAAAAGCGAAAAGCGGTATTTAAGGGAAAATAAGGTTTACTTTGATTTTTTCTGTTTGAAACTAAAAATCAGAAATAAGACAAATAAAATTACCGCTAGGACTCCTAGCGGTTTTTCGTTTATGATTTGTGTATAGATGCAGAAAAAGCTTTTGCTGAGTTAGTCTATTATGTTTTAGGTTAAAATCTTGCTTGCTTTCTCGCGGTAATGACAATAAAAAACAGCTAGCGCATGCTAGCTGTTTTTTATTTAATATTTGAGAGGATTTTTTCATCATTAATAATCTGTTCAAGACGTTTAAGAATATCTGAATTATATTCTTTAGCGAAGCCTTCTCTTTTTAAGAGCGATAGGGCAAGACTAATATTGCCATCTTTCTCTGAAAGAAACCAGGCAAATCGGTTAATGATCATTAGTATATCGGCCTCGGTCTCCATATCTGCCAGCTTTACTTTCGCCTTCAATTCTTCATACCCAGCATTTTTCATATCGCTTGTTGAGTAAAGCAGAACTGGTTTCAGCCATTCTATCAATCGCAAATCTTCCAGTAAATCTAAGCCGGCTGCAAGCAAGTCGGCGGCTTTACCAGCTGCTATGATTGTTCCAACGTGCTGAAGGATGATCGCCGACATTAAACGATCCTCCGCCTCATTGCTAAGAGATAGGTTATCGGCCAGTTTTTTTGCATACAGTAATTCATCAGCAACCAATGAATTAAGTCGCTTGTCGCCTATGGCACACATTATCTTGTTTAAAACATTAACTACATTTTTGCGGGGTTCCATAGTGTCAGCACAAATTTTATCTTTCATAAACTTATTGACAATTGCCTGTAATTCTTCGTAATTGATTGGTTTTACTAAAAAATTGTCAGCGCCGACTTTAAAACCGTGGATGCGGTCTTCTATGTCGCTCAGGGCGGTCATCATTATGACGGAGATATTTCTTGTGAGAGGATTGCCTTTTAGCTTTTTGCATACCTCATAGCCGCTCAGACCAGGCAGCATGACGTCCAGCAAAATAATATCAGGAAGTTCTCTCGCAACCATATCAAGACAGCTTCTGCCTTCTGCCGCAGTATAGACAGTATGTCCCCAGCTTTCAACGACATCTTTGACTAACTCACATAATTGATCATTATCGTCAACGACTAAAATTCGTCCCACTTTTTTTTACCTCGTTTCATTATGCTTTTACTTTTGTTAATGGGATAGCAAAAATTATTTCTGTTCCCTCTCCTAATTTGCTTTTTAAGAAAATCTGGCCATCGTGTAATTCGACAAGTTTCTTAACGATAGGCAAGCCTAAGCCCGTTCCGCCAAAGCGTTTGTCATAATTGCTTTCCACTTGCTCAAATTCGCAGAAGATGCGTTTTTGGTCTTCTTCAGCGATGCCAATGCCGGTATCCTGGATAATAACCTCCATTTTATCTCCTCGATTAAAGATTTTAATGTTGACTTTTCCACCGGAATCCGTAAATTTGATAGCATTTGAAAGCAAATTATAAAAAATTTGGGTTATGCGCTGTAAATCAGCGTAAATTAGAAAATCTTCAGGCTCAATATCTACCGAAATTTCTAAATCTTTATTTTTAATTAAATTTTGCACATTTTTAACGACTTCCGTGACTAGAGCAGCTATGTAAAACTCCTGTTTTTTCAAGGTCATTTTGCCGGAGGCTAATTTGGAAATATCCAGCAAATCGTTGATTAATTGCAGCAAATGGTTACCGCAATAGGAAATGCTGTGAAGATACTTGTTTTGTTTTTCGCTGAGTTCGCCAAAGTAATTGCCGCTTAAAATATCCGCTGCGTTAATGATTACGCTTAGCGGAGTACGTAATTCATGGCTTAGGTTAGCCAAAAACTGTGATTTAGTAACATCAAGTTTTTTCAATTCCGCGACTACGGCCTGCAAGTGTTGTGTTCTTTCGGTTACTAATAATTCCAGATTATCATTCGTTTCTTTGAGAGTTTCGGATAATTGCTTTTGCTTGGCATGTTCTTCTTCCAGCTGTTTTAGATAGACAGTTCTCTCCTCTTCTGCTTTTTTGAGATTACTGATAAATTCCTGAAATGATTCTAGCAGAATGACACTTTCGTCATTTGTGGCTGTAGGGCGGCAGGGAGCTGTTCCTAAGTATTTTTGACCGTATTTTTTTACCATTTGCGTTACTGCTACAATAGGAGCACTGATGTTTTCTGCTAAAACATGACCAAAAATTAGCATGATGATCAGGCAAATAAAAATCACAGCCAAGGCGATTGTTCTGTTGTCAGTAACCATCGACGCAAAACGGCTCTCTTCGATGCCAATGCTTAGGTAGCCGACTACGGCGCCATTAATGTTTTTTATCTCTCTATCCAAAAAGATGTAATTGGTTCCTTTAATACTAGTTGTACCAAAGAATTGTCCGTCTTTATTATCAAAAATCTTTCCTTTGGTTGCTTTGGTGCCTATAAGATAGGGGATTTCTTCGCCTTCCGTTGCTTTGGTAGCTATACGTATTCCGTCGATGGAGAGCACCAAAAAGCCTTCTGTTGCGCGCGAACTGATGTATTCAGGGAAATAACATTCGCCGTTGGCAATGTCGGCAACAATCAACGCACCAGAGACGTTTGCTGGATTGTTTTTTTCTTTGATAGGAACGATGGTGAAATCAACTAATGCTTTTCGCAGATATTGATTCTGTCCGGCTATTTTCTCATCCAGCTTAACAGAGTAGGCATTATATTCCTTGCTAGTAGTAGGGAATAACTCATCTAATGAAATGATATCGGTAGTCTGAATTGTTTTGTTTTCTTGTATTGCTTTTTCTGCCAAGACACCAATTTTGCTGTTTTTAGCATAGCGGACATTTGGCGATACATAGGCAAGCAAAGTATTTTTATTGTCTACAATGATTGCATAATCAATGTTTTTATGATAGTAATTTTTGAATCTCTTCAAATTGTTATTGAGCTGAGGGGAGTTTTTTTGTTGTAAATAATCTTTAATATGCTCGTCTTCAGCAAAAAAATGGCATAGTGTCAGCATGTCGCTGCTTTTTTTTTGCATATCGCTGAAAACGATTTCCAGACTTGAATTAAGGTATTTTTGCTCTTCGGTTCTAATCTGGTTGTTGAGAAAAAAATTCGAAAAAAACATTAGTAGTGACATTGGTAAAATAATTAGGGCC
>JBFWIF010000041.1:0-19012 GCA_050256135.1 Acidaminococcaceae bacterium
GCGATATTGCCTTCAATCTTGGTTTCTTTAATGCTCATAAAGGTAACATTACGGAAATCAGTTAGTTCAGTGAATTTCTTGGCTAGGATTTGTTCCGGAGCTTTATTATCGCTTTCTAACGAACCGGATTCAACGTATTTTCTTGTTTGTTCAACCATGGAATTTACAAAGGACTGTTTTACAGAAGCCATGATACTCGCCAGAAAATCATTGATGCCGTCTTGGGTTGGCTGTCTCAGTGTTGGCGCAATGACATCGTCGAACGCTTCACCATAGAAGGTTTCCATATCGAAATGCTTTTCAAAGGTTACTAAATCGTGTTGTTTAATGGCATTGCTAATAAGGTTGATCGAGTGTTCCGGTGTTTTCTTCTGACCGGAGAAATAAAATAATGCGCCGACCGAGATACAGACGACGATAATCAGGGCAATTGACAAAGTTAACTTAGTGCGTGTACGCAAGACAATCGGCTCCTTTTCATTAATTGTAATTTATTCTATTTATTATAGTGCTTGCACGGCTTATAGTAAATCATTTTCGTTAATTTTTCTTTGCTTAATTTATTAAACATGTTATAATAAAAATCTATTTATGGACTCATAGGTTGTGAGGTGCTGAGCCCACCGAGCAACCGCGCTTGCGGCTTCGGCTGCAAGTAACGAAAAACCCGCTGACTTTTGTCAGCGGGTTTTTACTTTATAGTCAACAATTTTAAATTTAGTCTTCTTTGCGCAATAAATTAAGTTTATCAAAAATCTTGAAAGATAGGCTCATGATGATAGCAACAACTGTTGCAAGTACCATGCCTTGAATGCTCATAGTGCCAATAGTCAATTTTGCACCGCTGACACCAATGGTAAAGATAACACCGGAAAGCACCATGTTGGAAGATTTGCTGAAGTCAACTCTGCCGTCAACAAGGATACGAATACCGGAAACAGCGATGACACCGAAAAGCAGGCAGCAAACACCGCCCATAACCGGAACAGGAATGCTGCGGATGAGTTCGGCGAGCTTGCCGATGAAGGAAAGTCCAACAGCCATTACTGCAGCACCACCGATGACCCAGACACTGTAGACTTTGGTTATAGCCATAACGCCAATGTTTTCACCATAAGTGGTATTTGGCGTTGCGCCAAAGAAGCCGGAGAGAATGTTGGCTAGACCGTCAGCGAAGAGAGAACGTGAGAGACCTGGTTTTTCGATTAAGTTGCGTTCTACGATGTTGCCAGTAACAACCAAGTGGCCAATATGTTCAGCCAAAACAACTAAGGTTGCTGGCGCGATGATCATGATTGCTTCAACACTAAATTCTGGTTGATAGAATTGCGGAAGCTGGAACCAAGGTGCATTGTAGACTGGTGTAAGATCAACCATACCCATGGCAAAAGCAAATATATAGCCGCTGATAACACCGACCAGAACCGGTATGATAGAAAGGAACCCTCTGAATACTACGCTGCCGATAACGGTAACACCAAGGGTGAACATGGAAACCGCTATGTTGCTGAAATTAATTTTGTCACCGGTTAAACCAGCCATACCGGCTGCTACAGGTGCAAGTTCGAGACCGATTATTGCTACGATGGCTCCCATACAAGCTGGCGGGAAGATAACATCTATCCATTTTGTACCGACCATTTTAATAATGAAGGAAAATAGACAGAAGAGCAGGCCGAAAACAATAAAGCCTGATTGTGCCGCAGCATAACTGTGCGTACTGAGAATAACCATAACCGGAGAGATAAAGGCAAAACTTGAACCTAAGTAGGAAGGGATTTGTCCTTTGGTAATAAAAATGTAAAGCAGTGTACCGATACCGTTCATGAAGAGACAAGTCGTTGGATTGACATTGAACAGAAATGGAACTAAGACTGTGGCGCCGAACATGGCAAATAAATGCTGGAGGCTGAGTGGGATATTAAGCAGAAGTGGCGGCCGTTCTTCAACTTGGATAATTCTTCTTTCCATCAAGTAAAAACCCCTTTACGTCAAATTTTAACCTTTCTTATTTTAATTCCTTTTCTTTGATAAATCAATGGAGAAAAGGGCAATTTGTGAATGTTTTATGAAATTTTACTTTGAATGTTCTGATTGTGTTGATCGTGATGGCTGTAATATACGCTTCGTAGTATAATTAATATGTAAAAAGTTATTTTTTAAGGAGGATGATTATGCGAAAAACAAGCAAAATTATTTTATTGTTGGTATGTTTTATGTTTTTGATTGCTGGACAGGTTTCGGCTGCAGAACGGGAATATGATATTGTACGTGCTAATGGCTCGGTTACGCGTGAAGTAGCTCCTGATACGGCCTTTGTGAACGTTGGCGTGACTACGCAGGGTAAAACTGCGGAAGAAGCTCGAAATGCCAATGCCGAAATAGTTAATAACGTAATTGTTTCACTTGCAAATATGGGCATCAGCAAAGAAGACGTTAAAACGGTGGGCTATAATCTGTACCCTGAATACAGCGATGCTGCTAAAGGGAAACGTATTATTACAGGCTACAGTATGAGCTATAACCTTAACGTTAAAGTCGAGAATTTAGACAAAATTGGTGCTGTAATTGACCAGATGTTTGCTGATGGCGCCAACACTTTTAACGGGGTTACCTTTACTGTCAGCAATCGCAAGGAGCTGGAAAGAGAAATGCTGGCTCTTGCTGTAAAAAATGCGGAAGAAAAAGCTGGCATAGTTGCAAGTGCCGGCGGGCGCACGTTGGGTAAGCTGGTTGCGGCAAATATTGGCAGCGTGGGCGGTATGGACTATAGCGATTCCAATTATGAAACTATAGCGCTGTACAAGTCGGCGGCAGGCTCAGCACCGACAAAAATTATGGCAGGAAACCTCAAAGTCAGCGCAGATGTTGATGCTGCTTTCGAACTTTTGTAGTATTTTACAATTAGCATATTGTTTTTTAGAATGAAATAAGAGCCAGCTGCAACGCAGCTGGCTCTTATTGGTTTTTGTGTTAATTATTTTTTTGTTAAGGTATAGTTTTGCAGTGCTTCCAACATTTCTTTGCTTTCTGGCGGATTCGCTGCGCAAATTGCTGCCAAAGCGGCAAAGTCTTCCAGTTCCTTGCCCCATTTGAAGCAATCATCATCGCTATAACAAGCGACGACAATTGGTTTGTCCTCGTCTTCCGGAGTAGTGCCTGCCTCATCGGTTATGATGATATAGGATTGCGCGGAAGGGAAGTCCATACCAAAAATGGTAATATGTTCTTCTTCGGTTTCTGATTCCCAAAAACCAAGTTTTTCAAATTCTGAACTGAGCTGGGTCATGATGATTCACCCCGTTTTTTAGATTGTCTATGTATAGGATAGACCATTGAGACTAGTTTGTCTATGCAAAAAAATAAGGTTCAGTACTGCATTTTGTTATTGTCTATAGTATAATGAACAAAGAAAAACAAGAGGGGATGCGACAAAGATGCCAAAGAGGGAAAAGTATCATCCATCTGCACTGCAAATAGAATACATTTGTCCTAAATGTGGCAAGCATCTGGCTTGGGCGATTCCGACGACGATAATAAAATGCCCTGAATGCGGCAAATGGGTAAACAGTAAGAACCGCAAGATTGCGAGCGAAGTGTTTTTGCCTATCGATAGTAATCAATTAGTGTTGTTTCCGGATTGTTAAAAAGTTTAAGAGGGGGATACCTGGTTATGGAGAAAATATGGCAGGAAGCTGCAGCAATGCAGGAAGAACTTGTAGCACAAAGAAGAGATTTGCATAGACATCCTGAGTCAGCATGGACTGAGTTCCGTACGGCTTCCAAAGTAGCAAGTGTCCTCGAAGCTTTAGGATATGAGGTTTTGTGTGGAGCACAAGTTGTCAAAGAAGAAGCTATGATGGGTGTTCCGGACGAAACTGTCCTTGAAAAAGCAATGAAAAGAGCTTTGGAAGAGGGCGCAGAGCCGAAATGGATAGAAAAAATGCGCGGCGGCAAAACAGGCGTTGTTGGCATTATGAAGTTTGCTAAACCGGGAAATGTTGTTGGGCTGCGTTTTGATATGGATTCCAATGAAGTTGACGAAGCAACCGCTGAAACACATCGGCCGGTAGTAGAGAACTTCCGCTCTTTGCATGAGGGATTGATGCATGCCTGCGGCCATGACGGCCACGTAACTGTAGGTCTTGCGGTTGCCAAACTGATTGCGCAGCATAAAGATGAAATGAGCGGTACTGTCAAAATTATTTTTCAACCAGGCGAAGAAGGTGTACGTGGTGCCAAAGCAATGGTTGCCAGTGGCATCGTAGATGATGTGCAATACTTCTTATCCGGGCACATTGGTTTTAATGCTAATAGAGATGGTATGCTGGCTTGTATGACGGATGGCTTTTTGGCAACAACCAAGCTGGATGCTTATTTTACAGGTAAATCCAGTCATGCCGGAGCAGCACCGGAAGAAGGACGCAATGCGCTTTTAGCTGCAGCGGCGGCAAGTATTGCACTGCATTCAATATCGCGTCATGGCAAAGGCGTATCCCGTATCAATGTTGGTGTTCTGGATGCTGGAACGGGCCGCAATATTTTGCCTGATCGCGCTGTGATCAAACTGGAAACTCGCGGCGGCAATACCGAAATAAATGAATTCATGGTCAGCGAAGCAAAACGGATGATCAAAGCTTCTGCGGATTTGTATAATGTTGAGGTAAGAATTGAAGAAGTTGGTGGAGCGCCTTCCTGCTCTTTAAATGAGGATATGGGCGAAGAAGTATACAAAATTGCTGTTGCTTCTGATAAGTTCAATGAGGTTGTACCGAAGGTCAATCTTGGTGCCAGTGAAGACTGTTCCTATTTCATGGAACGTGTGCAGCAATTAGGCGGCAAGGCCGTTTACATGATGTACGGTTCTTCCCTTAAGGCTGGACATCACAATTCTTCTTTCGATTTTAATGAAGAATGCCTTTCTAAAAGCGTGGGTCTTGTAACTGTTCTTGCCAAGCATTTTAGCGAAAAATAATTTAGCTATTTATTTGACTTTTGGCATGACAAATGATAAAATTTTTTAAAACAGAATAGCACCTTTAAACTAGTCCTGTGAGACTAAGTAAGGACCTTTGGAATAAAGATAACCATCAGCCTTCTTGCCGCATAGGACGAGAAGGCTTTATTTATTGTGTACGTCACATCTTTAAGTGATACAGAGAGATCAGTAAGAGTGTTGTAACAAGTACAAGCATCATCATTGTTATAATTACACCTATTGCTCTTGGCTATAGGTGTTTTTTTTGAAGCAAAATTTGTGTTGGAGGTAAGAAAATGGCAAAAGCAAACGTATCACTCTCCGGTAGGGATATCCTGGACCTGGCATCGATGAGCGTGGAAGAATATGAGCTGGTTATGCAGACAGCAACAGAAATGAAAAAAATCATGAAAAGGGACATCAAAAAAGTTCCGTCATTAAGAGGCAAGTCGATTATCAACCTGTTTTATGAAGCAAGTACCAGAACGAGAACATCTTTTGAATTAGCAGGCAAGTATCTGGGTGCTGATGTTGTCAATATTACGACTTCTGGTTCAAGCATAACAAAAGGTGAATGCCTGCGTGATACCATCCTGACAGTACAGTCAATGGCTTGTGATGCAATAGTAATGAGACATCCGGTAGAAGGTGCTGCTGCTTACGCTGCTAAAATTGCCGATGCAGTCATCATCAATGCTGGCGACGGCGCACACGCTCATCCTACACAAGGTTTGCTCGACATGTTTACGATCAGGGAGAAGGGCAAAAACTTCAAAGGGCTTAAGATGGCGATTATTGGTGATATCTTGTACAGCCGTGTAGCTAGAAGCAACATCGCAGCCTGGACGAAATTAGGTGCTGATGTCCATGTGGCCGGGCCAAAGACGCTGATACCATACGGCATTGAGCAGTTGGGCGTAACGGTGCACAATCGCGTCGAAGAAGCTATAGAAGCGGCTGACGTTGTAGACATCCTGCGCATTCAGCTGGAACGTCAGAAAAGCGGCCTGTTTCCGACACCGCGTGAGTATGCGCGCATTTTCGGTATCAATGAGCAAAAACTGAAGCTGGCGAAACCTGATGTTACGGTTCTGCATCCTGGTCCGATGAACAGAGGTCTTGAGATTTCCTGGGAAGTTGGTTACTGCGATAACGCGGCAATAAGAGACGAAGTAGAAAACGGTGTAGCAGTACGTATGGCATTGTTATTTTTGACTTTGACAGGGGGCAAGAAAATTGAAAACATTGATTAAAAACGGCAGAATTGTTGATCCAAGCCAAAACTTAGACGCGGTAATGGATTTATTAATAGAAGATGGTGTTGTAAAAGCCATTGAAAAGAAGATTACAGAAAAAGCTGATGAAACATATGATGCAAAAGGCCTTCTTGTTACACCTGGACTTGTTGATGTGCATACGCATCTGCGTGAACCTGGTCTGGAAGCAAAGGAAGATATTGTTACCGGTACGATGGCCGCGGCCGCTGGTGGCGTTACGACAATAGCTTGTATGCCAAACACCAAACCTGTAGTTGATAGTTCGATAATGGTTTCCGGGATCAAGGACCGTGCAGCACGCGAAGGCTACGTACATGTTGAAGTAGTTGGTGCTATCACTAAAGGCCTGGAGGGCAAAGAACTTGCCGAAATGGGCGATATGGCACAGAAAGGCGCGATGGCCTTTTCTGACGACGGGCACTATGTAAGCAGCACAAGAACCTTTACCTTGGCGGCAGAATATATCTCCGCTTTCGATAAAATATTGATTTCCCACGCAATTGACCACGAACTGAGCAGCGACGGCTATATGCACGAGGGTGTGGTTTCAACTCGCATCGGCGTACCTGGTATACCGGCACTTGCTGAAGACGTGGCAGTAGCAAGAGATATTCTGGTTGCTGAGTATACCGGCGCACATGTCCATATTGCACATGTAGCAAGTAAGGGAGCAATAGAAATAATCCGTCAGGCTAAAAAGCGTGGCATACCGGTAACTTGTGAAGCAACTGTACATCATCTGACTCTTACCGATGAAGCCTGTGCAGACTATAATACTGCAACGCGTGTTTCCCCGCCCTTGCGCTCCAAAGATCATGTTGAAGCAATTCGCGAAGCACTGAAAGATGGTACGGTTGATGCAATTGTAACGGACCATGCTCCGCATGCGCCAGAAGAAAAAGATGTTGAATTCCGCTATGCTCCCTGCGGATTCTGTGGCTTGGAAACATCCCTTGGAGTAATCTTAACAGAACTTTATCATACGAACCTATTCACAATTGATGAAATTATTGGTAAAATGAGTACTAAGCCTGCGAATATTTTTTCATTAAATGCTGGAAGTTTAAAAGTTGGCAAACCAGCAGATGTAACTATAATCGACTTAAACAAGGAATGGGTTGTTGACAGTGTGAAATTTTATACACGCGGCAAGCTGACTCCGTTTGAAGGCAAGTCTTGCAAAGGTAAGGCTGTAGCGACTATGGTAGCAGGTAAATTTGTGATGAGAGATGGTGTAGTATGCACAAGATAAAAGGAAAGTTAGTGCTTAAAGACGGTAGCGTATTCGAAGGCGATTTGTATGGCAAGCGCAATGCTGTTGGCGAAGTCGTTTTTACTACCGGTATGAGCGGCTATCAGGAAACCATGACGGATCCTTCGTTTTGTGACCAGATTGTAGTTCTTACCTATCCGTTGGTAGGTAATTATGGTTGTAATTCCATGTTTAATCAGTCAGAAAGATGTTGGTATCAGGGACTGATAGTCAGTGAACTCTGTGATGAGCCGAGCAACTGGCGCAGCGAAGAATCGTTGCCTGCTTTTTTGGAAAGACATGATATACCGGTTCTGACCGGTGTAGATACAAGGGCAATTACCCGTATAATTCGCCAACATGGAACCCTGGCAGGTGTGATAGTACCTGCTGATATGCCGCAGGAAGAAGTAGAGAAGCTCTTGGCAACGCCTGAGGAACATGATCAGGTTGCTAAGGTTTCAACTCCGGAAATTTATACCATGGGTGAAGGCAAATATCATGTTGCAGTCCTTGACCTTGGCGTTAAACAACATATCTTGACGTCACTGGTGCATTTTGACTGCCGTTTAACAGTTTTCCCGGCTTTCACATCGGCAGAAAAAATACTGGCCTTCAATCCAGATGGTATCTTTTTGTCCAACGGACCTGGCGATCCGAAAGATCTTGGCGTTGTTGTTGAAAATGTTAAAAAAATGATGGGCAAAAAGCCGATTTTTGGCATTTGCATGGGACATCAGGTCATGGCTCTGGCTAATGGCGCTGATACCTTCAAACTGCCTTTCGGTCATCGCGGCATAAACCATCCTGTAAAGGACTTTCTGGCAAAGAAGGTCGTAATTTCTTCGCAGAACCATGGCTATGCAGTTGTTGAAGATTCACTGAAAAACATCAACGTGGAAGTTACTAATATTTCACTGAATGATGGTACGATTGAAGGTTTGAAATACCTTGACCACCCGACTTTTACAGTACAGTATCATCCGGAAGCGTCTCCGGGACCATCCGGTCATGAATATTTATTCGAACGTTTTATAAAAATGATGGAGGAATGCTGAGATGCCGAAAAAAACAAACGTTAAAAAAGTACTCGTAATCGGCTCCGGCCCGATTATCATTGGACAGGCGGCAGAGTTTGACTATGCAGGTACGCAGGCATGTCGTGCTCTCAAAGAAGAAAATCTTGAAGTAGTGCTTGTTAACAGCAATCCTGCAACAATTATGACAGATGTTAATATTGCTGACCGTGTTTATGTTGAACCTTTGAATAGCGAATTTCTGGAAAGTATTATCAGAAAAGAACGTCCGGATTCTCTCCTGGCTACGCTGGGCGGACAGGTTGGACTGAACCTTGCTATGGACCTTTATGAAAAAGGTATTCTAGCAGAATACAATGTCGAGCTTCTTGGCACTCAGATTGAAAGTATCAAAAGGGCTGAAGACCGCGAACTTTTCAAAGAAACAATGGAGAAAATCAATCAGCCGATTCCGGAAAGCGCAATCGTTGAGACAGTTCGTGCAGCTAAGGAATTTGCTAATAAAGTTGGCTTTCCACTTATCGTCAGACCGGCGTATACTTTGGGTGGTACTGGCGGCGGTATTGCAGCTAACGAAGAAGAACTTGATGAAATCGTTAACAGAGGTTTGAAATACAGCCTTATCGGTCAAGCTCTGATTGAACGCAGCGTGGCAGGCTGGAAAGAAATAGAATATGAAGTAATCCGTGATGCTGATGATAACTGTATTACCATCTGTAACATGGAAAACCTAGATCCTGTCGGTGTTCATACCGGTGACAGCATCGTAGTTGCTCCTTGCCAGACCCTTAATGACCGTGAAGTGCAAATGCTGCGTACAGCGTCAATTGATATCGTACGTGAACTTGGCGTACAAGGCGGCTGCAATGTACAATTCGCGCTTGATCCTGATTCTGAGCGCTATATAGTAATAGAAGTAAATCCGAGGGTAAGCCGCTCTTCAGCTCTGGCATCAAAAGCAACAGGCTATCCGATTGCCAAAGTTGCCAGCAAAATAGCAGTTGGTTATACTCTGGACGAAATTCAGAACGCAGTTACCAAGAAGACGACTGCTTGCTTTGAACCTGCTTTGGACTATGTGGTATTGAAAATACCACGTTGGCCATTTGATAAATTCGTTTCTGCTGACAGAACACTGGGAACTCAGATGAAGGCTACCGGCGAAGTAATGTCAATTGAAAGAAGCATGGAAGCGGCAATGCTGAAGTCTGTGCGTTCTTTGGAAATTGGTCTCACTCATCTTGAAGTACCGGAATTTAAACTACTTACTGACGAAGAAATATTTGCAAAGATAGAAGATGTTAATGATGAGCGGTTCTTCGTAATAGCCGAGGCATTCCGTCGCGGCAAAGCACTGGAGGATATTCATCAGATAACGAAGATTGACCGTTTCTTCCTGCGCAAGGTTCACAACATCGTTGATATGGAAAAGTTAATAAAAAATGAACCGATGACAGAAGAACTGATGCGTAAAGCTAAGAAAATGGGTTTTGCCGATGTTACAATTGGTGAATATATAGGAAAAGCTGCTCTTGAAGTGCGTGCAATGCGCAAAGCATGGGGAATCGTACCAACCTACAAAATGGTTGATACCTGTGCTGCAGAGTTTGAAGCCCACACTCCGTATTATTACTCTACCTATGCTACAGAAGATGAAGTTGTCGTATCTGACAAAAAGAAAGTGGTTGTTCTTGGTTCCGGTCCAATCCGTATCGGTCAGGGTGTTGAGTTTGACTACTGCTCGGTACATTCCGTCTGGGCTTTGAAGGAACTTGGCTACGAAACGATCATCATCAATAACAACCCGGAAACAGTAAGTACAGACTTCGATACATCAGATCGCCTGTATTTTGAACCTTTAACACTGGAAGATGTTCTGAATATAATTGAGAAAGAAAAACCGGAAGGTGTAATTGTACAGTTCGGTGGTCAGACGGCGATTAACCTTGCCGGTCCGCTAGATAAATGCGGTGTCAAGATTCTTGGTTCCAGCGTTGACAGCATTGACTCAGCAGAAGATAGGGAACGTTTTGATGAACTCCTGACTACTGTCAATATCCCGCGCCCGCAGGGTCACACCGTCTTTGACATTACCGGTGCCTTGAAAGCGGCTAAAGATGTTGGCTATCCTGTAATGGTTCGGCCTTCTTACGTCTTGGGCGGCCGTGCGATGGAAATAGTCTACAGCGACGATGAACTGAGACACTACATGACAAACGCAGTTAAAGCTTCCAAAGAACATCCGGTGCTTGTTGACCATTATCTGATGGGAACGGAAGTAGAAGTTGACGCCATCTGCGACGGCACTGACGTATTGATTCCTGGTATCATGGAACATATAGAACGCGCCGGCGTTCATTCCGGCGACAGTATTGCGGTTTATCCTCCACGGAGCTTGAGCGAGCAAGTTATTAAGACTATCATTGATTATACGAATAAGCTGGCACTTGGACTTGAAGTACATGGCATGATCAACATCCAGTTCATTGTACGGGACAATCAGGTATATGTAATAGAGGTTAACCCACGTTCCAGTCGTACCGTGCCTTTCCTGAGCAAAGTAACTGGTATAGCGATGGTCAATGTTGCGACAAAGGCTGCTATGGGACATTCCATCCGTGAACAAGGCTTAAAACCAGGTCTTGGCTTCTTCCCGGATTACTATGCGGTAAAAGCACCGGTATTTTCCTTCAACAAGATGTCTGATGTAGATATAACACTTGGACCAGAGATGAAATCTACAGGCGAGGTAATGGCTATTGATTATCAGTACTCACGCGCCCTGTATAAAGCCTGTATCGCATCTGGTATTAATATACCTAATGAAGGTGCTATACTGATTACGGTAGCTGACATGGATAAACCGGATGCTGCTGAAATTGCTACAGGTTTTGCTGATCTGGGCTATGAAATAATTGCGACCGGCGGCACAGCAAATTACCTGCAGGAAAGAGGAATTAACGTTACTGTCGCAACTAAGCTGAGTGAAGGCACACCGAATATTCTTGATGATATCAAACAAGGCCGTATTGCTATGGTAATCAATACCTTAACACATGGCCGTGATGTTGCACGTGACGGTTTCCAGATCAGACGTTCAACAGTTGAACACGCGATACCATGTTTGACTTCTATCGATACAGCAAGGGAACTGCAGCATGTCATGTCCGCTATGCGCCGTCGTCGCATGGTAAGCATTATAGCTCTTCAAGATCTAGCTTGGGAGGGATGATTGTTGACAAAAGTTATCGTAGACGCCAAGGTTATCGGCCAGAAAATGCTTTCTCAGGATGTGCGGCAGATTGATTTTCTGGCTCCGGAGATTGCACGTCAGGCTTTGCCTGGACAATTTGTCAATGTGCAAACAAGCACTCATACGGCACCTCTCTTAAGACGTCCGTTAGGAGTCGCCAATGTTGACCCGGAAAAGGGTGTTCTGACGCTTATATATCGCATTATAGGCGAAGCGACACATATTCTCGCTGATGCCTGCACAGGTGATAGAATTAGTATTATAGGCCCTTTGGGTCATGGATTTGATTTGCAAGCCAAAAAACCACTGCTTATTGGCGGTGGTCTAGGTTTGGCTCCTTTGGTTTATCTTGCCAAAAATTTTTGCCCGCATCCCGTTGAAATATTGATGGGCGGCAGAACGAAAAAAGAATTGTTTTGGATGGATATTTTCGAAGATTTATGTAAAGCTATTCATATAACGACAGATGATGGCAGTTTAGGGGCCGAAGGAACAGTTCTTGCTCTCTTGCCAGAACTGCTGCAAAAAGGCAGCTATGACTGCATCTATGTCTGCGGACCTGAACCGATGATGAAGGCCGTTGTTGAAACAGCGGCAAAATTTGAAGTGCCATGCCAGATTTCGTTGGAAAAATATATGGCTTGTGGCTTGGGCGCTTGTCTCTCCTGTTCCTGTGGCGGCGTGCACAAAAGATTGAAAGTTTGTACTGACGGCCCGGTTTTTTGGGCGCAGGAGGTGACAGAATGGTGAAAGCTTTGTATGATAACCGTCTGTCAGTTAATATAGCTGGTTTAAAGATGAAAACTCCGGTTACGACTGCTTCCGGGACTTTCGGTTTTGGCTTGGAGTTTCAAGATTTTCTTGATTTGGAAAAAGTTGGTGCTGTGACTGTCAAAGGCACAACCTTGGAAGCACGTGCCGGTAACAAAGGCCAAAGAGCAGTGGAAACACCATCAGGCATGTTGAATTGTGTTGGACTGGAAAATCCCGGCTCGGATTATTTCATAGAACATACTTTGCCGGAACTTAAAAAAATAGATGTTCCTGTAATTGTCAATATAGCTGGTTCTACGCCGGAAGAGTACGGGGAACTTGCCAAAAAGCTTAATATAGATGGTGTACACGCAATCGAGATTAATATTTCCTGCCCAAACGTCAAGCATGGCGGCATAGCGTTTGGTACTTGCCCGGAGAGTGCTGCGGAAGTGGTAAGGGCAGTTAAAGCTAATACAGGAAAACCAGTAATAACGAAGCTCTCTCCTAATGTCACGGATATTGTGGAAATGGCTTTGGCTGCACAGGAAGCAGGCACAGATGCTCTTTCCTTGATTAATACGTTGATCGGTATGAAAATCGATATAGAACGCCGTAAGCCGGTTCTTGGTAACGTTATCGGTGGGCTGTCGGGCCCGGCTGTAAGACCAGTAGCCGTACGTATGGTTTATCAGGTGGCACAAAAAGTCAATGTTCCTATTATTGGCATGGGCGGCATTATGAACGCTGAGGATGCAATTGAATTTTTCCTGGCAGGAGCCAGTGCCGTAGCCGTTGGCACAGCCAATTTCTGTGATCCACGTCTGGCAGAAACCATTTGCCAAGGAATGCTGTCTTATCTCGATAGACATGAATTTAAAAATATTCAGGAGATAATTGGCTTAGCACTGCCAAAATAATTTGACTGTTTAAGCAATCTGATAAGAGGTGACAAAATGGAACATGATGACCGTTTGATAGTGGCGCTTGATTTTTCAACTCTTGAAGAGGCAAAGAAGTTGGTTGTTGAGCTGGGTGAGAGCGTCAGCTACTACAAAGTTGGCATGGAGTTATATTACGCTGCCGGCAATGAAGCAATAAAATTTCTAAAGGAACAAGGAAAACATGTTTTTCTTGACTTGAAGCTGCAGGATATACCGAATACCGTTGCTAAGAGCTTGTCGGTACTTACGGCCTTGGGCATGGACATGCTGAATGTTCATGCTGTTGGCGGTGCCAAAATGATGGCGGAAGCCGCCAAAGCTGTTAAAGAAACGGCAGCCAAAATGAACAGGCCTGCGCCAAAGCTTATCGCTGTAACTATTTTAACCAGTATGGACGAAGAGCAATGGGCAGACCTTGGTTACCAAAAGGCTATTGCTGAACAGGTAGTATCCTTGGCACTGCTCGCCAAAAAGTCCGGTTTAGATGGAGTTGTTGCTTCACCGCAGGAAGCAGAGGCAATCCGCAAGGCATGCGGTCCGGATTTCCTGATTGTTACACCGGGGGTACGCCCGGCAGGCGCCGCGCTGAACGACCAAAGCAGGGTTGCAAGGCCGGCAGGAGCTTTTAAAAATGGCTCAAGTCATATTGTCGTTGGCAGACCGATTACCAAAGCAGAAAACAAAGTTGCTGCAGCTCAAGCTATTGTGGCAGAAATCAGAGGTGTATGAGAATGAATGAACAAGATGTAATGAAATTATTGGAAGAAACACAGGCTGTCTTGCATGGACATTTTTTGTTGACCTCCGGTTTGCATAGCCCGATGTATGTGGAAAAGTTTAATGTTCTGCAGCATCCTAAATACACGGAAATGCTCTGTAAGGAGCTTGCTGCCCGTTATGCCAATGACAATGTCGAACTCGTTGTGGGCCCGATGACAGGCGGTATCCTGCTTGCACATGAAGTAGGCAAACAACTCGGAACCCGTGCTATTTTCACTGAACGTGAAGACGGCAAGATGGCTTTGAAACGCGGTTTCCATATTGAACCAGGTACACGCGTCTTGATAGTTGAGGATATCGTTACTACCGGCGGCAGCGTAGTCGAAGTTCTGAATGTTGTGAAAGAACATGGCGGTATACCGGTAGGTATAGGACTTCTGGTTGACCGCAGCGGCGGCAAGGTTGATTTCGGTCTCCGTACCGAAGCTTTGCTGCATTTGAACGTAGAAACCTTTAAACCGGAAACCTGTCCGCTTTGTGCACAAAATGTGCCTTTTACGAAACGTGGCAGAACAGGCAAATAATATTCTTAAATTAAAAATCGGGGCGAGACACAGCGTATAAAAACGTTGATATCCACCCCGATTTTTTGTTTTTGGTAATAAAAAAGTAAAGACCAGGATTATCCTGGTCTTTGCAGCTAAATATTTGGTGGCCCCGGCAGGATTCGAACCTGCGACCTTTTGATTCGTAGTCAAACGCTCTATCCAGCTGAGCTACGGAGTCACGACTTAACAAAAGATATTATATATTGTATGATTTTTTTTGTCAACTTTATTTATAGATATTTAGATGGAAAATTCTTAATGTATGCACAAATTTTCTCTTGACTTTGCAGAATAAGACGATTATAATCATCTCATAAGTTCAAATAGTTATTGCAATGACGGAGAAAAGTACTTTGTGTGGATGTCAGCAGAGAGCCGGGGTGGTGGAAGCCGGTGGCAGAAGTATAGAGGAAGTTCCCTCCTGAGCTGCCAACTGAAAAACAAGTAGGTGGAGCCGTATCCCGCGTTAAGGGCTTGAGAGTGGATGCAAAAGCATTCCAAATTGGGTGGTACCGCGGCAGAAAGTTCGTCCCAGAGCCGGGGTATTTTTTTTTGGAGTTTTTTGTATCAAATTGGGTGGTACCACGATATTTTATCGTCCCTTTAGAGGGGCGTTTTTTTATGCCCCGAATATCAAATTATATTTTAGGGAGGTAGGGTTTTATGTCAGTGTCTTTTGCTATTTTAATTCTTTACATTCTGGCATTATTCGCAATAAGCTGGTATGCCAAAAAACGCAGTGAGGGGAATTCGGAAAATTTTGCTCTTGCGGGACGCAAGTTAAGCGCACCATTAATCGGTGTTTCAATTATTGGCTTGGCAGTAGGCGGGGCTTCGACCATAGGCGTATCAGAGCATGCGTTCAAGGTTGGTTTGGCAGCTGGTTGGTATACGGCCGCCTGGGGTATTGGTGCTATTATAATGGGAATGTTTTTGGCACGGAAATACCGAGAGGCAAATATTACAACGATCTCCGAATTAATTGAACGTCATCATGATTCAAAGGCTGTAATTCTTGGCGTAATATGTCAAATTATCATTCAGTTGGTCATAATTTCTCTTCAATATATTGCGGGCGGAAGTATCATTAGCGCGATTATGCCTGAGATTCCATTTAAAGTCGGTGTAATGATCAGCGCTGTCACTTTCATAGGTATTACGTTCATTGGCGGTATGTGGTCAGCAAGTTTGTCTAATATACTGAATATCGTTCTTATTTATGGTGGGATTGCGGTTGCTACCGTTATCCAATATACAAAAGTTGGTGGTTTAAGTGGTTTGGGGGCAACATTGCCGGCAAATGTACCGTGGTTTGATCCGATTGCCGGTGTTGGAATTGTTGGCATTACTTCTTGGATTGTGGTTCTGGTAACGGTTAATCTCTCCTTGCAGGCCATTCTTCAAATTTCATTAGGTGCTAAGGATGCTGATACGGCTCGCAAGGGTTTTGTCTGGGGCGGTATAATCATGATACCTGTTGGCTTTATGGCTGCATTACTAGGTATTTGCGCCAAGGCTTCTTATCCCGGTGCGCATGCAGCTCTCGCTTTACCGCAGGCAATAGTCAGTCTGCAGCCAATTCTGGCTGGCATTACTCTGGCTGCGTTATGGGCTGCCGATGTTTCCACAGCCTGCAACCTGCTTCTAAGCGCAGGAACTTTGTTCTCAAAAGATATTTATAAACGCTATATAAACCCAACATGCAGCGAAAGCAAGCAGCTTTATATGATGCGTTTGTGTGTTATTATTGCCGGAATTCTTACTGTTGGTATGGCAATGATGGTTTCTGGTATTCTGAATACTATCATGATGGGTCTTAGCCTGACTGCTGCCTTCAGTATCATCGTCATAGTTGCGTTGTTCTTCCCCCAATACGCCTGCAAGGCTGCTGGTTTCAATACCATGCTGGTTGGACTTGTTCTATTGGTTGCCTGGCAGTTAGTACCGGCAATTCGTATTTTCCCTCATGTTATTTATTTGGAATGGGTTGCTTGCATTATAACCTACGTTGTGACGGCAATTGTTGCTCCGGAGAAAAAAGTTTTACCTGTCGCTTGTCCTGAAGAGGAAACTGCTTGATAATTTTGTTATGCAAACCCCATGGGCTTATACCCCATGGGGTTTATTGTTTTTTATGATTGATAATGTTAAGATAAAACAAAAGCTGGATAAAGGTGGTAGCTGCTTTGAACATATTGTTGGCCGAGGATGATAAGCAATTAGGCAGTTTGTTATCAACCATGTTAAGACGAGCAGATTTTCAGGTTACTTGGGTAGAACGTGGAGATGAGGCATACAAGCAGATTTATAAAGATGACTATGAAGTGTTAGTGCTTGATTGGATGATGCCTGGGTTAAGTGGTGTTGGTTTATGCCAAAGATTACGGTCGGAAAATTACCAAGGAAAAATTTTATTATTAACTGCACGTGACAGCGTCGAGGATAAGGTTTCAGGTTTGGACAGCGGTGCAGACGACTATCTTGTTAAACCTTTTGAATTCCCGGAACTTGTTGCCAGAATACGGGCTTTGGCAAGACGTGCCGAAAATTATCTGCAAGAAGAGGCAGATTATGGTGAGTTTAAATTAAACAGAAGCGCCGAGACTCTTAGCAACAAAAATGGCACTATCCAATTGAGCCCGCGTGAGTTTAAAATTGTTGATATTTTATTGCTCAACAGAGATAAGGTAATTCCTCGCGAAATGTTGATGGATCGTGTCTGGGGTATTGACGGTGATATAACCACTAATAATCTTGACGCCCATATCAAGCTTTTGCGAAAAAAAATAGCACAAATCACTTCGGAAGAAATAATTAAAACTGTGCGTGGTGTGGGCTACAAAATTGAGAGGTAATCATGTTTGAACGCTTACGCAAGAAACTAACAGGAATATATATGCTGATTTTCAGCCTCTTTCTGGTTGCTTTTGCCTGTGCAAGTTTTTATGTGGTCTTAATGGCTTTTGCCAGTGAAGAAACAGAGATCATGCGTGAATTGGTTCGTCATGAGGGAGAAGAATATGTAGATGACAGGGAACTGCCTGTCACAGCGCAGACTGTTGCTGATGGGCAAGGGTTTGCTTATATGCTTTCGCCTGATGGCAAGGTTGTTATTGATCAGCTTACCGAATCCTCTTACGCTAAGCATATTATAGCGAAAAAAGGCGAATGGCCGGAAACTGACGAGGATGCGTCTTTTCTTCTTTTTGTTAAAGATAACGGCGAAAGATCCTTGTTTATAGCGGCACGCAGCGAACTGATTGAAAATGGCAAAAGCCTTGGTACTCTATATATGTTTAGAAATTTAACTGTATACTATCAAGCCGTATTAACTTCGGCTGGCATAATATTTCTTTTGGTTTTATTATTTTTAGCAATTGCGGGCTACATTGGCTATTATTTAGCGGGAAAGAATCTGGAACCAATTAAGACAGCTTTTCAACAACAAAAAGAATTTGTTGCTGATGCTTCCCATGAGCTGCGTACTCCTATGACAGTTCTCATCATGGCAGCAGAAGCTCTCAGTACTGATAAAGAAAGTAAGTACAGCGATTTTGCAATGCGCGTTGTCAAGGACATTAAGTTTGAAACTAAAAAAATGAATAGTTTGGTAGAAAATCTGCTGACCTTAGCGCGTGGTGACAGTAAAGCCTGGAAAATGGATTTATCGTGGTTTTGCCTGAATGACGAAATTGAACAAACATTAATTAGCTTAAATTATTTAGCGGAAACGAAGGGCGTTCATTTTTCCTGGCAGCTGCCAGAGGAAAAAATAGATATTTTTGCTGATAAGCGCATGCTGATGCAATTGATTACTATATTAGTGGATAATGCTTTAAAATACACAGAAGAGGGCAAGAAGGTTTCCTTAAGCCTGAGAAAAGAAGATAACAAAGCCGTGATAACCATAAAAGACGAAGGTATTGGTATGAATGCCGAAGACCAAACGCGTATATTTGAGAGATTTTATCGTGTAGACAAGGTGAGGTCTCGTACTAATGGCGGTTTTGGATTGGGGCTGCCTATTGCCAAACTTATCGTTAAAAAACATCATGGGAATATTTCAGTAAGCAGTACCTTGAATGTTGGCAGTAGTTTTGTTGTCAAGCTGCCTTTAAACTTTAAAGACAAATGAATTAGTAAAACCGGTACCACATTACCTCTTTTTGAGTTTCTGAGATCGGAAGAGC
>JBFWIF010000042.1:0-18609 GCA_050256135.1 Acidaminococcaceae bacterium
ATAAAGTTCTTCCATAGGTTCCCCCTAATAAATATTCCTTGCCTTGTCGGCAAATAAGCTAAATTCTAATCATTTTCCATATATGAAATCTGCCCGCCAAGAGCAATAAAGTCATGCCAAAATTGAGGATATGACTTACTGACACATTCAGCACCATGCAAAACCACTCTATCACGGCACTTTAAACTAGCTATTGCCAATGACATCGCAATACGGTGATCGTTCCATCCTTCCACTTCACCGCCAGTAAGATACTTTTTACCTTGTATAACCAATCCTTCTTCTAGCTCTGTTACATCAGCTCCCAATTTATTAAGCTCAGTAGTTACGGCTCTCAGACGATCACATTCCTTCAGTCTTAACCTACCTGCATTTATAATTTCTGTTCTTCCTTCACTTACAGAGGCCAACACGGACAACACCGGTATTATATCTGGGCAGTCACTGGCATCAATAATAGTGCCAGCGGTTTTTGCCGGCGAAGATGTTATAATCATTTTTTCTTCATTATAATCAATTTTGCCGCCCATTGCAGAAATAATTTCTATTATAGCCTTATCGCCTTGCAACGAATTTGCTAAAAGACCTTTGCAATCAATCTTTTTTCCAATTGCTCCCGCCACAAGCCAAAACGCAGCTTGTGAATAATCAGCTTCAACAATAGAATTCCTGCTATGATATTTTTGCCCGCCACGAATATAGAACGCTTTGTATTCGTCGTTTTTTATTTCTATGCCATATTTTGCAAGGCATGAAAGCGTAAGCGCAACATAGCTCTTTGACTCAAGCGGCGAGCTTATGGTAATCACTGAATCGTCATCCAGAAGAGGCAATGCAAATAATAAACCGCTGACAAATTGAGAACTTACATTACCCGGCAATTCAAACCTACCTGCAGAAAGCCTGCCGCAGATTTTTAGCGGTAATTTCCCCTCATCAGCTGCTTCGTATTCAATTCCCTGCCGGTCAAAAATATCATAATAAGCATTGAGCGGTCTGGAAACAAGTTTGCCACTTCCCTTAAAAACCACTTGCTTGCTGCACAAAGCTGCTAATGGTATCATGAAGCGCAAAGTTGATCCAGACTCACCACAATCAATTTCATTTGATAAAGCTTGTAATTCTCCGCCCTCAATTTTGAAAGCGGCCCTGCCAGGATACAAAGACGGCGCAGGCGTTATCTTTACACCAAGAGCCTGCAGTGCACGACAAGTGGCCTCAATATCTGCAGAAATACTAATATTATCCACTACAGAATTTCCTTCTGCCAAAGCGGCACATATTATTTCTCTATGTCCCATACTCTTTGAAGAAGGAACGTTGATCTCCCCTGACAGCGGCACTGGTCTAATGCTTATAGTGTCCATAACATTCTCCTATCCAATATAATGCGTCAAATCTTTATATGGTATTTTCAATAATCTGCTCTTGCCGATTTTCTCTAAAATAACAATAGTTATTTCCCCGCCTTTTTTCTTTTTATCCAAGGCGATAGTTTTCAGCACTTCTTCTTTTTCCATTACGGCTTCGGTAGGCAGGCCATAATGTTGTAAAATATCTTTAATCAACGTAGTTGAGCCTTTTTCTGTAATACCCAATTGTTCGGTCTTACCGGTCAAAGCAGCCATACCGATTCCTACACCCTCACCATGCGTATACGTTTCGTAATTATAGTATTTTTCCACTGCATGGCCTATTGTATGGCCAAAATTCAGCACCATACGTTCACCTGTATCAAACTCATCATTTTCAACTATTCGTGCTTTAATTTCACAGCATTCTTTGATAATAACTTCAATATTGGCTAAAAGCTCTTCATCATCCCTAATTCCCTGTAGTTTCGCAAAAAGATCTGCACTGCGTATGCAGCCATATTTTATCGCCTCCGCCAAGCCATCATGCAAATAACGCTTGGGTAAAGAAATAAGAAGATCTGGATCAATGAGTACACCTAACGGCTGATAAAAACTGCCGACAAGGTTTTTGCCGGTTGGAAGGTCAATTGCAACTTTGCCACCGACACTGCTGTCTATTTGTGCCAAAAGAGAAGTCGGCACCTGAATGAAATCAATACCACGCAGAAAAGTTGCTGCAGCGAAACCGCCTAAATCGCCGGGGACGCCGCCGCCAAAAGTTATGACCAAATCACTTCTCGTCAAACCAAATGCTGCCATTCTTGCATAAACATCCCCAAGGGTTTGTAAAGTCTTGCTCTTTTCCCCTGGTTCAATTACAATCCGCTCGACAATAAAATCAGACTCTTCTAAGGTTTTCTGCAGTTTAGCACCATATAAAGAATCAACGTTTGCATCAGTAATAATTGCTGCCTTGCCAGCCTTGGATAGTTTTCTTGCTTCCTTACCCATTGCCGCCAATAATCCTTTTTCAATTTTTATGTCATAAGATCTTTTATCCAAATTCACTGTTACCTTATGCATTATATAAAGCCTTCCTTTTCATTGCAGCAGAACGCATCATGTACTTAAGTTTTTCAGCATCATTTTTTTCTAAAGCCTCTGACCAAAGAGCCAATTCTTCTTTGAACATTTCTATTTCTGCAAGAACATTAGCCCTGTTGTACAAAAACAAGTCTGTCCATAGTTCAGCATTAATATCAGCTACTCTCGTTGCATCCCTGAAACTACCGGCAACGAAAAACCTGGTATCGTCGTTCATTGATTTGCTGTTAACGAGCGCTACCGCTAATAGGTGCGGCAAATTACTGGTATAAGCAATGATTTTGTCGTGTTGTTCCATAGTAACCTCAACGGTTCTTTTGCATCCTAACGCCATAGCCAGAGACTTTAGCCATTCCACGTTTTCTCTGTCATTATTTGGTCCTGGCACAACTATATAGTTAGCCCCATTAAAAATCTCGGCCGATGATTGGCTGAACCCGCTGCCTTCTCTGCCTGCCATCGGATGCCCAGAAACAAAATCCATATCTTTCCCCAACAACGGTTGTATACGTTCAATCATGTCGCCTTTAATACCTGCGGCATCAGTAAGCAATACAGAAGCTTTGAAATTTCCAACATTTTTTTTGACAAACTCAAAAATGGAAGCAGGATACACAGCAAAAATAATGACATCCGCTTCCTTCAAATTTTCATCAGGCAAAGCACAAGGTGTATCAATAACACCTTGTGCTTTTGCCTGTGACAAAATATCTTCATTGGAATCCACTGCTATAATTTTTTTTACACCTAGCAGACGCAAGGCCTTTGCGTATGAGCCACCAATGAGTCCCAGCCCTACGATACAAAACACCAGGTTCTTAAATTCTTTATCCATGCTACAAAACCTACCTGTCAAAAAGACTCACCTCATTATTTTTAACTCTTCATTACAATTCTACCATTCTACAAAGTTACCTTTTATTATACCCTAAAAACAAGGTAATGAAAATTCACTTTTTATTTAAATTTATTCAAATTTCACGCCCTACTATTTTTGCTATGCCTCGCAAGTCATCCATAAGAGAGGCAAACCTTTCAGGCTTCAAAGATTGAGCCCCATCGCACCATGCATTTTCGGGATCGTTATGCACTTCAATCATCAAACCATCCGCTCCAACAGCAACAGCTGCTTTAGCAAGTGGTTCAACCATCCACCACATCCCAGCTGCATGGCTCGGGTCCACAATGACTGGCAGGTGACTAAGTTTTTTAGCAGCAGGAATTGCGCTCAAGTCCAGTGTATTACGGGTATATGTTTCATAAGTGCGGATACCGCGTTCACAAAGAATAACATTCTCATTACCACCTGACATGATGTACTCAGCTGACATAATCCATTCCTCAATGGTAGCAGCCAGCCCTCTTTTCAGTAAGATAGGTACGTTTGTCTTTCCAAGCTCCTTCAGTAGCTCAAAATTCTGCATATTACGGGCACCCACCTGAATCAGATCAACATCTTCGACAAATCTTTCAATTTTGTCGGCTGACATTATTTCTGTTACTATCGGCAAGCCATTAGCTAAACCCGCCGTCTTCAGCATATCTAAGCCTTTTTCTTTCAACCCTTGGAAGGAGTAAGGAGAAGTGCGGGGTTTGAAAGCACCACCACGCAGCATGGTAGCTCCTGCCTCCTTTACAGATGCTGCTACCGAATTCATCTGCTCATCTGTTTCAATAGAACAAGGCCCCGCAATTACCACCAACTTTTTACCACCTATTTTTACACCACTGACATCAATAATGCTATTTTCGGGATGAAACATACGGTTGGCACGTTTAAACGGTTCCTGCACACGCATGACCTTTTCCACATAGTCATTGACGGTTATACGCTTGGGATCAAAACCACTTGTATCACCAATAACACCAAGAATAGTCATATTAACGCCAACAATCTCATTGATTTGAAACCCTTCCCGCAGGAGCATTTCTTTTAGTTTTTTGGATTCAGTCTCTGGCGCTCCAGGTTTTAATACAATTATCATAATCCGTTTCTCCTCTACTCATATGTTTTATTTTGCTTTTTACAGCTATGGCAACAAAGCATTACAGTTCCCTGCCAACAATCGGTGCTATATTCTTCAAATCTTGCATCAAACTTGCGAAACGCTCAGGTTTCAATGATTGAGCCCCATCGCACCAAGCGTTTTCCGGATCGTTATGCACTTCGATCATAAGTCCGTCAGCTCCGACAGCAATTGCCGCTTTGGCGAGGGGCTCTACCATCCACCACATACCAGCCGCATGGCTCGGGTCGACTACAACAGGTAAATGACTAAGCTTCTTAACTGCTGGTATGGCACTTAAATCAAGTGTATTTCGTGTGTAAGTTTCGTAAGTGCGAATGCCGCGTTCGCAAAGAATAACATTTTCGTTGCCGCCGGCCATGATGTATTCAGCAGACATAATCCACTCTTCAATAGTAGCCGCGAGACCTCTTTTAAGCAGAATAGGTACCTGTGTCTTACCGAGTTCCTTCAGCAATTCGAAGTTCTGCATATTGCGTGCGCCAACTTGTATTAAGTCCACCTTACCAATAAATTGGTCCAATTTGTCAGCGGACATTATTTCCGTTACTATTGGCAGTCCATTCTTAGCTCCTGCTTCACCTAGCATATCAAGACCTTTTTCTTTCAAACCCTGAAAAGAATATGGAGAAGTACGGGGTTTGAAAGCACCACCGCGTAAAAGTGAAGCACCAGCTTCTTTGACAGATCCAGCTACAGAATTCATCTGTTCATCAGTTTCAATTGAACAAGGACCTGCTATTACCGCTAACTTTTTGCCGCCAATTTGTACGCCGCTGACATTGACAACTGTGTTTTCCGGGTGGAACATGCGGTTGGCACGTTTAAAAGGTTCTTGCACGCGCATAACTTTTTCCACATAATCGTTGACCGTAATGCGCTTAGGATCTATCATGCTGGTGTCACCGACAACACCGAGGATACAATAATTTAATCCCTTACTAACATTAATATAAAAGCCTTGTTTTTCTAAACTTTCCTGTACTTTTAAAGCTTCTGCATCTGGTGTTCCCGGTTTCATTACGATAATCATACTAACATCACCTTTTCCCTTATATTTTTATTTTCTTTAGATAACTGATTCAGTGTTTTGAACAAATAAAAAAGCAGGCTCCGTAAAAGAGCCTGCTCGATGACAACATTACATATCAAGAATTAATATCCATCGCTACCTTTTTCGGCCTCTATTCACGCTAATTGAGCTATTCAGTTGATTGCATGCAAAATACCAAGTGCTAAAGTAATAGCCTTGGTTAAAAGTAAACGCATATTCAACTGTCCAATTTTGCATTAATTTAGCTTCCATTTTGTAGCCACCTGATACATATTTTTTGGATTAATTGTTGTTATCTTACCTTGCACCAATAGACTTGTCAAGGAAAATATTTACACTTTTATCAAATCTTTATTCACTGTAAACAACATTACAATCTTTTGTGTATCTTATATAAGAATTTTAACTACTTTACGACAGCTTTTGCCAATAACAGCTATCCGTAATTTCAAATTATACTGGATGTTATGAAAAAAGACTGCTTGCAATCGTCACAATTGAGCTGACAAGTACTGTACCTATAACTAATCTATTAAAAAGCACTGCATTAATTTTATAGAAAAGCCGCTCGCCTAAAAACCAGCCCAGCAGCATAGCCGGTATGGACAGCAAGGTAATGTTAATTATTTCTCCCGGGCGAAAAGTTCCCCAGTAATAACTTAAAGCAAGAGTCCCGGCATTCCCCAAAATAAAAAACCTCACCAGGTTTGCCCGCATAGCTTCCTTGGGCAAGTTTTCATTAAGATAGTAACAAACTATAGGCGGTCCATTTAAACCAGCAGTTGCTCCGCAAAATCCGCTGATAAAGCCACATCCAATTTGTGCCAAATGCTGATGTATTATCTTGAACTTTAGATTTTTCATTAGTGCCAAGGTGGCAAAAAGAAGGCAAAAACCAATAACAGCTTTAATCGTATTCACACTGGCTATTTTAAGGAAATACGTCCCTGGTAAAGCGCCCAGCAAGCTACCTAAAAATAACACCAAGACCTGATTTGAATGCCCATCTTTCCAGGTCTTGTATACCATGACCGCCTTCATGAACATTCCGCTGAACAATAAAAATATCACGGTTTCCTTGGGTCCCATGATGATAGCGAGAAATGGTGCCGCAACAAGAGCAAACCCAAATCCTGTCACCGCTTGTGCCAAACTGGCGGCGAAAATTACAACAGAAACTAAGAAAACATATTGTATTTCCAAAACCTTATCCCCTCCTGTTGCGATTCTCTACTATTCTAAGCTTAATTCTTATAATTGACAAGGGAATTCAATATCTATATATTAGTGAGTATGCCAGACAAATATTTTTTTAGGAGTGATATGATGAGCTGTGATAAAAACTGCGACACTTGTGCAACGAGTGATAATTGCAATGACAAGGCACTTAACGAACAAGACAAAAGAATCGATACCTTTCTCAGCAAGGTGAAACATAAATTAATGGTCATGAGCGGCAAGGGCGGTGTCGGCAAAAGCACAGTAGCAGCTAATCTTGCTATTGCACTTAGCGAAAAAGGCTATAATGTAGGTTTGCTGGATGTGGATCTTCACGGTCCAAGCATAGCAGGCATTTTAGGTCTGACAGGCATTCCTCTCAATGCCGACGGTGACCGTCTTATTCCTTATCAATACAATGAACATCTGGAGGTAATGACAGTACAAGGTCTTTTGGCTGATCCTGACGAAGCCTTAATCTGGCGTGGTCCCTTGAAAATTGGTGTTATAAGACAATTTTTAGCGGATACAAAGTGGTCGGAGCTTGACTATCTGATTGTTGACTGTCCTCCTGGTACAGGTGATGAACCTCTAACCGTTATTCAAACCATCAAAGATGCTCAGGCAGTTATCGTTACAACGCCGCAAGAAGTTTCCCTTTCCGATGTCCGTAAATCAATCAACTTCTGTCAACAAACACAACTTGAAATTCTTGGCATCGTTGAAAACATGAGCGGTTTTGTTTGCCCTGATTGTGGCGCAATTCACAATATCTTTAAAAGCGGCGGCGGCGCCAAACTTGCTGCTGAACGCGGTCTTAATTTTCTCGGTAAACTACCGATAGATCCTCAAGTTGTAGACAGCGAAGACATCGGCAATCCAACTGCAGCAATGAATTCCAAAACAAAGGATGCACTTCAAGCCATAGTAAATAACATTATAGAAAAAGTAAAATAAATTGAGGAGCGGAACTTACTCATTCCGCTCCTCTTTCGATATGATTTCACAGGAAAACCCCAAATTTCCTGTTTTCTTCCTTCAAGAACTTTGGATATCGCTGGAAACCATATCCGAAACACCCTTGCGGGGTGTTTTCATCTATTAGGAGGGCAGCCATCCTGCTGCCCTCTTTTTACATAGGCCCGAGAGCTACTTCCATCAACAGTCTGTTCCGTACAGAAACTTTCCGACCACCAAGAGCAACCGTAATCAACACGGCTTCATTCTCGAAACGCTCCCACTGCCTATGGCCTAATCTTCTTTCTGCTTTCATTATACCTAAAACATAGTAAAACATCAAGCAATTTTTCAGAAAATTTTGTGTATTATTTGTTTCACAAATAGCATTTTTTTGCATTTATTTACATTCAACTGATACCTTACTGATTCCTTTTTCCAAAACATACCTAGTTATACTTTTGAAGATGCTATCTCTGATACTACCAGGAATAAGTTGGCTCCAGCACGTATTTTCACCTTGCTGGAAATCCAAAATAATACCAAAATCCGTATAATCGGTATAACCTTTGATTGCACATTTTACCTCATGTGTACTGATATTGAATTTAAAAATAAAATGTTTTAGAGATGTACCAAGATTTTCGTAACCATTAGTAGACAATTTGTATTTTTGCCGGTTCATTATTCTTTTACGCCGCCCAGTATCCTTATAGCCAACGAATACCCAAGCCTCATATTCAACCCAAGACTGCTCTTTTGCTGTTACCTTGAGTCTAGTAGTATCCAACCAATAACTTTCGGCATAATTCGCAAACAGCCTGTAATATTTTTTATAGAACTCTTCCATGGCAACCACCTCTCCATGAGTTTCTGACCCCGCTGAATCGTTTTTTCGTTATCGGTTATAATTTATCCTGCATGATTCCAGCTTTATTTAAAAAATATTTATATTTGTTGTCGCCACCAAACACATACGATTTGTTATTTGCTAATCAGGGTGCTATAATCAGCTGATAGAAACAGAAACGAGGTCATTCAGTAATCATGAAGAAATATATCCTAAAAAAAGCAATCTTGCTAACCTTAACCTTAACAACTATCTTTTCTTCTTCGCACTTCATTCAAAATAAGCCAAAAACAGAAAATACAAAAATAAACTATACTGCAATTGCCGTCGCACATGCTGCAACACCAAAATGGCGAAAACCAGCTTCGTCAACAGTTGAATTCACATCTGATGCTCCAGCATCCTTATCTCCTATGTTAACTTGGACTAAAGTTAAAGGCGCAGTAATATACGAAATTGAATTTCTATCAAATCCATTACCTATTCTGGAAAGAAACGAGCTTTCCGAAAAACATCTATTTTCAACACGCCAAGTCTACACTAACGCTTACAATCCTGATTTGAGAAAATTTGCTGATACAAGCCCCATTTATTGGCGAGTGCGGGCTCTCAATTTCGATGGTGACCCTATAAGCAGTTTCTCTAGTCCAGAAAAACTTTTTTTCGACCCCTCCGTTAAACCCATCAATTCTCCCGTCCCGCATGACTCTTTTGGTACAGTTAACGGCTCAACACTTCTTTATCCTGTATATTCCTGGTTTCCCATTGCTCACGCGGCGCAGTATGAAGTCGAACTTCTTAATGCCCCACCTGAAAACCCCAATGGTATAGAACCTTCCATTCATCGCATCTGGTCAGCTATCACAAAACTGTCCGACAAATACGACGAGAAACCTCGCTACTCCTCGAAACCTTTTTATTGGCGCGTCAGAGCTCTTGACGAGGATGGCGAACCTGTTGGTGTTTATTCCGATGCTGTAAGTTTTACTGTCGACCCTGATACCGGTTGGGAAATAGCCACATTTGGCGACAGCATAAGCCACGGCGGTGGCAGTATGTCTTATTCACCAGTTGATTGGGAGTATAGTTACCAGACCTACCTTGACTTTCCTGTTATTAATCTTTCAAACAGCGGCGACACCAGTGAATCTGCTGTTGATCGCTTTGATGAAGATGTATTACCATTCCACCCTCGCTACCTTATTATTCTTGAAGGTTCGAACAGCATACGCGGCGGTACACCTGCGGAGTCTGTTATCAGCGATCTCAAGACGTTGAAAATAAAATGTGAGAATAATAATATAGTACCAATTTTTATGACGCTTCCACCAATTAACCCGGAAAGCATAAAAAAAGTATTTGATGAACCTACTGTTGATGACTGGCGTGAAGAAATGGACAAGGTCAACCAATTCATCCGAGCTGATACCATTCACATCGATCTGGCAATAAAAATGAATTATCCTGGCGGTATTATGCCAGAAAGATTAGCATTAGACGGTCTGCATCCGGATATCAATGTTAAAAGAAAAATGGCATCAATAATTAACGCAGAATTACCTAAAATTTTTAAAAATCTATCACGAAAATAAATTTTTAAAAAGAAAACCATGCGGTCACATTGTGAACTGCATGGTTTTTTGTCATTATTAAGTTATTAAAACCAGACTAAGCGTTTTTACCTTCACTCTTTCCTACCAGATAGGAAACAACGGCATCGCCTGTAATATTAACAGTTGTACGCGGCATGTCAAGTACACGATCAATACCGGCAACCAAGGCAACACCTTCCAACGGCAGGCCAACAGACTGCAGAACCATGGTCAGCATGATGAGACCAGCACCAGGAACGCCTGCTGTACCTATTGAAGCAAGGGTTCCTGTAAGAATAATCGTCATTATTTGCGCCGAAGTAAGATCAATCCCGTAAATCTGCGCGACAAACAGTGCGCAAACGCCTTGATAAAGGGCCGTTCCATCCATGTTGATCGTTGCGCCAAGAGGCAGTACAAAACTAGAAATCTCTTTAGATACGCCCATTTTTTGCACACATTCCATGCTAACAGGCAGCGTAGCAGAACTGGAACAAGTTGAAAATGCGACCAGCTGAGCAGGTAAAATGTTCTTGAAGAATTTAATTGGATTGTACCCGGCTATTAATTTCAACAAAGAACCATAAACAAGAAAAGCATGTAATATGCAGCCTAAATAAACAGCAACGATTACCTTAAGCAGCGGCAACAATACGCTTGGTCCGTTAGCAGCTACAACAGGTGCTATCAACGCAAATACACCAATAGGCGCAATAGTCATGATCATGCCTACAATAGCATAGCAGGTTTCTGCCAAACCATCGAAAAAATTATAAACCGTTTTCGCTTTTTCTCCAACAGCTACAATACCACCGCCTACAAAAAGCGCAAAAACGATGATTTGAAGCATATTAGCTTTAAGCATAGCGTCCAAAGGATTGCTCGGAAAAATACCAACTATTACCTTCATAAGTGGTGGCGCTGCTTTTGCGGCAGTCTTAACATCAGCTCCCGGCATGTTTAGTCCCACACCAGGTTCAAATAATGTGCCAAGTGCCAAGCCCAAAATAATCGCAAAAGCTGTAGTGCTTAAATAAAAAGCAAGGGTCTTAGTTCCAATGCGCCCAATTTTCTTAATATCACCTAACCCGCATACGCCAACTATCAAAGAAGCAAAAACCAATGGAACAATAATCATCTTGATCAAGTTTAAAAAAATAGCACCAAAAGGAGCAATCCATGCTTTTGCAAATGATACTCCCTCACTCCCTAGTCCCAAGCCGGCTACAACACCAAGCCCAAGACCAATTAAAATCTTTGTCGACAAATTCATTTTCTTTCCCCCTGTTTTCATAACTAATGGCATGCATTTTTTTAATTAGTGAATTATAAGTTCTTTATACTATGCCTGCCATTCAAAAAAAAATAACAACGTTACATTTTTGACAGAATTTGCAAAATTCCTTCTAAATCTTGTTATGTATACAATATTCTTTATTACTATATTCCCCGATGTCATAGATAGAATAGTCTTCGTACCACTTTTCTTACAAAAACAACAAAACACACCCACAAGAAATTTGATTATAACACAATGAATAATTATCACTTTTCAGAAAAACCAAAATCAAATGTAGCTATAGTTTTATATATACGTTTATTATTTTCTACACAACTTTCTATAAGGGAAAAATTATTCACCAACATTTCAGGTATTCTTGTTATAAACAAATAATTATCTATTTCCTTAGATGTATATTGTGCCAAAAAATGAACATCTCTGGCAATAGTAACATGAGGAATATAAATTTTTTCGGTTCGTAAAAAACCCAGGCTATGCATGGTTGCCGCGATCATTGTCTGCAATTTCCGCAATGCCGCCACATCACTTTTCACCCCAACCCATACAATCTTAGCCGGATTTCTTGTCTCAAACATTTCCCAGCGGTTATTAAATTCGAGCTTAAATGGCAACCTGCTTACGCCTAAGTCTTGCAAACACTTGGTTATTTCAACTATTCTTATTTCAGGGGTATTGCCAAGAAAAAATAAGGTTAGATGCAGATTTTGTGGATGTATAAGTCTCAGTTTATCAGCTTTTTCCTTAAGTTCATTATGTACTAAACAAAGAGCAGCAATAACTTCCTTTCGGAGTTTCACAGCAATAAATAGTCGCATAAAATCGCTCCATTCCAACTCAAGCTATCCCTTCATAACACCAAGAGGCTGCAATTTTACAAGTGGTTTTACCAAATCTTTTTGCCAATTCATTACATTGTCAATATTCTTGTAGGCCTGCGGCGCTTCCTCATACTTGCCATAAAACCGTCCATGTACTATTCCTTTCATTGCTTGCAGAGCTTCTTGTTCAGTAATTGTCTTATTGGCCTCTGCTCTTGACATCCTGCGCCCGGCACCATGGGAAGCCGAGCAAAAGCTTTCCGGATTGCCCAAACCTTCAACAATATAGGAAGGTGTTCCCATAGAACCTGGAATAATTCCTTTCTCATTAAGCCGCATCCTTATAGCTCCTTTCCGATGCACCCAAACGTTTTTGCCAAAATGTTCTTCCTCTACTGCATAGTTGTGATGTGTTTGGATTTCTATTTCACCTAATCCACCGGTAGCTTCAGTAAAAATATTGAGTAATCTTTTCATCATTAATTTGCGATTTAATTTGGCAAAACTCATGCACCATTCCATAGCAGCTATATATTCAATGGCAATCTCCTTACTAAGTGGTAAAAATGCCAAATCCCATTCTTTAGGAACTTCCTTTGTTCCCCATTTAGCATCAAGAGACAATGCACGCTGATTATAATAGTCACAAACCTTTTTACCTACATTTCTGCTTCCAGAATGTATCATCAGCCAAATATATCCATCGCTGCCTTTTTGTAGTTCCACAAAATGATTACCAGATCCAAGCGTTCCGACTTGATACTGAGCTCTCTCCACTTCCTCCCTTATAACAGGTGATTGATGGGTGCGTGCTGAAACGAATAGTTCGGCATCCATATCGTCTACCAACTGCTTATCTGCATGATGCTCATAACCAACAGGTATCGTCTTGCGCGCAATAGCAAAAATCTCAGCAATGGCTTCCTTTCTTACCTCATGCAGAGTACTGCGAACAGCAAACATGCCGCAGCCAATGTCGACACCAACTGCATTGGGCACAATTGCCCCTTCTGTTGCCAATACACCCCCGATAGGCATACCATACCCACTGTGACAATCAGGCATCAAAGCAATATGGTGAAAAGCAAATGGCAAATTCGACAAATGAATAGCCTGATTAAGACACTCATCATCTATATCCTCAAAAGCAAGCCAATGCTTGACAGGCAGCCTTCCAAACTTGAACTCATGCATACTTTCCCCTCCTTGATAATAACACCCATCTTGTCTATGCTATTGGCATTATTTTTTTAATACTATTGCTATCTTATTTCCCTGTTGATTTCTATTATTTCTGCCTCGGTGCTGTTATCAATAAGGCCAATAACCTTGTCCATGATACTGTCAGAATGGCTTACAGAGCCAGCTACACAAACAATACCAAGTACAATAACCTGATGTATATCCTGTTCTGCAATTTCAGCAATCGAAACATTAAATTTATTTCGTGTTTTGGCTATAAGACTTTTAACTATCATGCGTTTTTCCTTTAGTGAACCAACCCATGGCGCATAAATCTTTACTTCAGCCGTTCCAATAATCATAGACTTCTCCTCCTTCTTTAATAATTAACTCAATTTTCTGTCACTTTAATGATATATCAATTTTTCTCACCTGTAAATGTACAAAGGACAGGAGCAATAATTAAGTGCTCCTGTCCTTTATTTTTTATCTGTATTAATAACAATCAGAAACTAAATGTTACGTCAGTCCAGATGGTTTTATTGTTGCCGTCACCAATTTTGGCATCAAGATCGAAGTATTGAACTGTAGTCACGATGTTCTTTGCGATAGCATAGTTCACACCGACTCCATAGCCTTTAAAACCGCCGGCATCACTTGTGTCAAAAGAGTCATGCACACCATCAGTTGTGTGCGCATAGTAAGTCGTATTTGATTGATTAAAGTATCTTCCCCAGAAACCATAACTGCCTTTCTCTGCCGCTTCAGCTCCTTTATAGTCCAGTGAAATTACATAACCATCATCTTTGCCAGCTGCATTTTTCTCGCTGCCTTTCAAATATTCGCCACCTACGCTTACATCCCCAAGATTGTACTTGGCTCCTGCCGTCCAAATGTTATAGTCTGTATCTTCATTCTTATCATTAAAAGTATAATATGCTCCGTTCAACCCAAGTTTACCAACATCGCCGCTGACACGTCCCGTAAACATTTCCACGTTCGTTTCTGTATCATCGCCGCTGTTTGGTTTGCCGTAATTCAACTCCAGCTTTACTTTGTCTCCGAAGCTGGCCCCGATACCATCCATATCGTCATCAAATACGTTACCGTCTCCTAATACCAGATCATAACGGCCGCCTATCACATCAACGCCACCGAGTCTGCCGCTGACGAAAGCACGTTTGAATTCCGTCTTAGACTCTTGGCTGTTGGTATTCAGTGTCTGTGTATTTTCCAACATACCGGTATAGCTCCAGCCTTCGTTGATTTCTCCGTTTACCCACAAACGTGTACGCAGCTCCGGCACATATTGTTTATCTGCTCCGTCTACATCTTCGTATAGGGCACGTACTTCACCGGTTATTTTGACGTTATCGCTTTTCTTCTCCAACTTAGCTACGCGTACACCCAGATTGTCCAGTTCGTCAGCGAATTCAGCCATCAGCTTGTCGTCAGAATTGATTGCTCCTTTGGCATAAGCTTTAGCCACTATCTGTGCCATCTCATAGCGCGTCATCAGATGATCGCCTTTAAAGGTACCATCAGGGTAACCTTCCACGACTCCTGCTGCTTCAAGCTTATTAATTGATGCATATGCCCAGTGTCCTTGCGGTACATCAGAAAACGGATTAGCGGCAAAGGCTGTTGCAGAAATACCCATTGCCATTGTCATTGCTAGCACTAAAGTTTTTTTCATTGTTTTTCCTCCCCGAAGCCCCTAACAAAATTAAAGTTTCTGAAATATCATTAATCTTTTTTCATCATTTTATGGCCGGTTTTCACTGGCGTTTCAGCTTGCAAAGCAGCCAAAGCTTCATTTGCTCTTTCTACGAACAATTTTCTGACTTCAGCATTTTCACCCATACCATGAATATAGGTATCTACTTTGAAGCCTTCTTTTTGCAGAATAGATTTATGGGAATCAGGCTCAGTTCCAGCCATATCATTATTAGCATGATCACCGGCAACCATCATCATCGGAATAAGGGTTACCTTCTTGATACCTTTGGCTTTCAATTGCGGAATTACAGTATCAAGATGAGGCCAACCTTCAACAGAATAGACGTATACATTTTTCAGGCCAAGTTCATCCAAACGATTTTGAATAACTGAATAATAGGCATTAGACGGATGTGGAGTACCATGAGCCATTAAGAGAATCGCTTCATGTTTACCGACCTTCGGGAACTCGGTGCTCAAGGCTTTCATTGCTTCCATGATATCATCACGTTGACCTTCTTGACCCATCCAATACATAAGCGGTAATCCACAAACCAATTTTTTGAATTCCCCTTTATGCAGGTTAAAGACCGCTGCACTATAGTCATACTCCATACCAGGAATGATGTTAAGCGATGTTACAGCTACCCTGGTATAGCCTTCTGCCTTCAATTGGTTCAAAGCTTCTTCTGGAGTAGGGAATGTCAAACCTTCGTTTTCTTTAATACGGTCAATAATGATGTGAGACGTAAAAGCAAGAACCACCTTGGTCTCAGGGTGAGCAACCTGAATAGCATTTACAGTGGCTTCAATAGTTTTTTCTCTGGTATCTTTAAAAGTTGTACCAAAGCTTGTAATCAGGATTGCGTCTTTATTCTCCAGGTTTTGCAAAGCAGCAGGAGCATCTACCTTAACACCAATCTGTGATGCTTGCAACAAAGCTGGCGTTGCAGTTTTAACTTCGGAACTCAGTTGATAAGCTGCATGAGCTTGCTGCATTCCAATCCCCCCTAAAAGTACGGCACATGTTAGCGACGCAAGCACCATTTTTCTTAAACCTTTTTTCATAAATCAACACTCCTTTTCATATTTTTGGCAAGAGAATTAAAAAATCCACTCACCATTTATGAGGCAACGTGAGTGGAAAACATATAAAGTAATGAGCATAGCACAATGCTGTGCAAAGCACAAATACTAATCTCTTCTCCATCACACGTGGATCAACAGTGATTGTTAAACGGGCAGTTCTCCTGACTTAGCGTCATCGCTATCCTACCTTCCCGAAGCATGGCTTCAGTGGCAAATCAGGAATCGCTCAGCATTACAGTGGCGGGACCGTAGCAGAATTTCACTGCTTTCTCTATTGAGTATCAAATACACCCGTTCCATCAATATTTTGTTTTGCATACATTAATTTAATCTAACTAAAAGTTCAGCTTGTAACTAAGCAAGAAATTTATCGGCGTCGAATAATAGTAGGTTCCTGTATGACCCAAATTATCATCACGATCTAATAGATTATTAACGGATAGATTAAGTTCTTGTTTGCTATCCATTTTGTAATTCAAAGAAAGATCTGTCACTAAATAAGGTTTAGTTGCTTCGTTGCTGCTGCTTGACAACATATAACGCTCAGCCAAATAAGTAGCGGTCAAACTGGCACGCCATTTATCTTTAGTATAAGTAACACCGCCATTGAGTTGCAGCCGGCCATATTTGCGCAGCCATTCACTTGAACCGGCAGTACCATTTTTTGTGTCATACTGTTTTACCAAAGGATCTTGATACACAACACCGTACTGATAATTCCATTTTTCCCCATCGGCAATAGTACAAGAAAGCTCAATTCCCGTATTTTTGCAATCTTCATTATCGTAGTAATAAGTGGAAGTCGTTTTGTTATAGCGTGAAGTAATATTATCCTTTATGTCATAGTGAAATAAGGCAGCCTTCCACTGATGGTCACCGCTGTTTTTCTTCCACCCTGTTTCGTAATGCATACCTGTCTCCGGTTTCACATTAGGATTACCCTCATATTTACCGTCATTACGGGCATAAATCTGTTTAAAAGTCGGCATCTTGAATGATTGCGTAACACTGGCATATAGCCTTTCATTTTCATTCAGCTTATGAATGAATTGCCCGGAACCGCTGAGATTGTCAAAATTTTTGCCGCCGGTTGTGCTGCCGGTCCAAGTTTCTCTGGCCCCAACAATAACAGTATTTTTATCATCAAACGGTTTTTCATATTGCCCATAAACTGCATAATTATTACGTTCATAATCAGGCGATGCAGAATAATCATCCGGCAAATAATATTCATGTTGGTAAGAACCGCCAAGCAAAACTTTACTATCATCAAACTCCCACGTTTTCTGAACATCCAGACCATAAGTCTTATTTTTTTCCAAATTGTAAGCAAATGTTGATTTCGTAACATCGTAATTAGCGTAATCAATCTGTCCGGCATTATAATATGCAGTACCTTTGACAGTATCATAACTATATTGCAGCTGCAGATAATCTTTTTTCGTTTCATAATTTCTATCATTGAGCGCCTTATCACTGGTCGCTGTAAATTGTCTGTACTGCGTAGCTGAATTCGCTTCGTTATGTGTATAAAGCAAATTTAATTTGTCATTAAATCTGTAATTCGTGGAAAAATTATTTTTTTCGGAGCCTTTAGTATTGTTATATTTACTGCCATCGTAGAGAGAAGTCCGGTCAACATTGCCCCATTTATCATAACTATAGCCAAAGCCGAGCTTGCCCTCCTGCATGCTTATTTCCTGCTTCTGTTGTCCAAAATTTCCGTAACCTGTTTTGATATAATTTTGCCTGTTTTTTTTGGTAATTATGTTAATGATACCACCGGTAGCCTCGCTCCCATAAAGTACTGAACCACCTGTCTTGATGACTTCAACGCGTTCCACATCGCTAACCGGAATATCATTAAGGTCATAGCGATTATTCAGGTTTAGTGGTACGCCATTCACCAACACTAAGGTACCACTTGTCACACCGCGAATAACTATTTCTGAATTACTAGCAGGATTGATAGCATTACCTCCCGGGCTTGAAGAAAATACTGCAACCCCTGTTACAGCTGTCAAAGCTTTCTCAAGATTGGAAGTTTCCGCATTCTGCAGTTGTTTTTGCGTAAAAACTTCAGTAGATGCTGGCACATCCAACACATTTTTTCCATAACGTTGGGCAGTCACAATTAGTTGGTCAAGTTTGAACGTCGGAGATTGGCTATCCTCCGCAAATCCGATTCCCATTCCGGCAAAAAAAATGCCATTTGCAACAAAACCAGCAACTACACTTCTCAAATTCATTATTTAACCCCATCCCATTAATAGTTTCCCATTATAAACGGCTTGTTTATAACAAAAAAACCTTCCTGACAAAGTCAGAAAGGTAGTAAATA
>JBFWIF010000043.1:0-18344 GCA_050256135.1 Acidaminococcaceae bacterium
TCCGATCTGGCCATTGATTCTGATATCTCTTCCTCATATACCTTACCCAATTTTATTATCATATAAATCTGATTAGCAATAAGTGCCATAGTGCCCAAAAGAGGAGCAACAACAATAACACCTGCACGTGCCGCTGCCCATTTACAAAGCACCTCGGCTTCATCCTGCCTTGCCTTATCATCTATTACAGTTATCTTCAACTCTTCATCCATAATATAACCTCCCTTTTAACAATTACTACTTTGTAACTATTCGCCCATCTGCTTTTAACTCCTGCTATAAGTAACAGAAAAGGACGTCTCTAGAGACGTCCTTACATAAAATCCTATTTTAATTATTGTGAGCCGCGTCAGCAAGAACGGCACCTAAAATCAAACCAAGCAACAAATCGTTGTCATTATCATAATGGTGTGATTCTCTATATTGAATCATAACCTTTTGAGGCACTCGCTTGCCATAAGCCCAATGACCAGGCGGTACATGAATGTTTCTTTCATTCATGATCTGACGAACTTGTTTCATATACATCTTTTGTTCTTTCAGATCAACTTTTTTGTGTGAATGTTTGTGATTATCGTTATCATTTCTGTATTCAATTTTTTGATTGTGTTTGTGTTCGTAATCTCTTGAAGCTGCTTCCGTTGTAGAAGTAGCAATCGTTCCTGCCAGTGAGCCTATTACCATGAAAGAAGCAATGATTTTTTGTACCTTTTTATTAACCATATAAATACCTCATTTCGTTCGCCGACTCATCGGTCAGCTTTTTCATGTCTTTATATTAGCGGTTATTTATGACGAAATTATGACGAAAAAAAGTTTTTTTGTCGCAATTATAAAAAACAATGAAATCAATAGCTGGACTTATTTAAATGTTCTATCGACAAAAAGGGCAGACCGAAGTCTGCCCTTTTTAGCCTCATAAAAATAAAAACTGTAAGATTAAGCAAATTTAGTATTTTCTGTTTCCCAACGTTTAAACTGACAATACCCCCAAGGTGTATAAATACCAAAGGTAATAGTAACAAGAATAAGGATAATCAGCCACTGGAAGAAAAAACCTATACCAGTACCTGTAAATTTCAATTGTCTGCCTTCAACATAAGTATTACTGCAAATCCAACGTTGTTGTGCAGAATATGCCCAAGGAAAAAACAGCCCGCAAGTAATAACAGTCAAAATCGTTGTCCAGATCAAAAGCCAAAGATAGCCGAAGCCGCTGCCTTCAAAAACAAAATCTCTCTTCATATTGCCACCTCCCGGATACTTCTCTTGCCCAGAATTATACTAGAGCACAGAACCCTTGGCAAGTGACACACTGACCAGGTGGGCGTGTCAAAGGCGGAGCCGAAAGGTTACTGGCTGCAATTACTGCTAGCCCCCAAACAAAAGCTCGCCAGCTGTCTTATCCGCGTAGCTATTATAACTCAGCGCTCCAGTTCTTAAATAAGAACTGCCACGCGCGTGTCGAAGGCGGAGCAGGAAGATTGCCGGCGAGCTTTTCTAATAAATAGAGGTGCATATCAGTGATATGCACCTCTGGTTTGTTTTATTTTATTGCATTCTTTCTTTCAGCAAGTTGTTAACCATTTCCGGATTAGCCTTGCCGCGTGATTTTTTCATGATTTGTCCAACCAGGAAGCCCAGTGCTCTGTCTTTGCCAGCTTTATAGTCGGCAATAGACTGCGGATTTTCCGCCAATGTTTCCTCAACGATTTTGACAATTGCACCCTCGTCGCTGATTTGTTCCAAGCCAAGTTCTTTAACAAGAACTTGCGGTGCCTTACCGGTTTTCAGCATTTCCGCAAAAACTTTCTTGGCCAGCTTGCTGGAAAGAACACCCTTGTTGATCAGGTTAACCATTTCACCAAGGTTAGCAGGAGTTATTGGGAACTGCTCGATTGTAATATTCTCGCTGTTCAAATATGCTGAAACATCGCCCAACAGCCAGTTGGCAATACCTTTGGCATCATCAGTGTGTTTAGCCGCTTCATCAAAGTATTCGGCCATAGCTTTCGTTGCCACGATATTTTCAGCATCATAATCAACAAGGCCTTTTTCCTGCATCAGGCGTGCTTTGCGTGCTGCCGGCAATTCAGGCAGTTCGCTCTTTACTCTGGCAATCCAGGCATCATCAATTACCACCGGCACCAAGTCTGGTTCCGGGAAATAACGATAGTCATGAGCCTCTTCCTTGGAACGCATAGAAAGAGTCATGCCCTTGCCATCATCCCAGGTTCTTGTTTCCTGAACGACGGTGCCACCATCTTCAACCAATTGAATTTGGCGTTGAATTTCGTACTCAATTGCTCTTTCCAAAGCACGGAAGGAGTTAAGATTTTTAATTTCAGCACGCGTACCAAATTCAGTCGCGCCTTCCGGCATAACTGAAATATTGGCATCGCAGCGCAAGCTGCCTTCCTGCATTTTGCAGTCGCTGACATCAGTGTATTCAAGAATTGCCTTAAGTTTTTCCATATATGCTCTGGCCTCAGCAGCTGAACGCATATCAGGCTCAGAAACGATTTCAATCAAAGGCACACCGGCACGGTTGTAGTCAACCGCGGAAGACTCGGAAGTCTTGATCGTTGCGCCGGAATGTACCAGCTTACCAGCATCCTCTTCCATATGAATACGCGTAATGCCGACTCTCTTAGTCTGGCCATCAACTTCAATATCGATGTGACCATGCTCGCAGATAGGTTTATCGAATTGGGAAATCTGATAGTTTTTGGAAAGGTCAGGGTAAAAATAATTTTTACGGTCAAATTTATTGAACTTCTTAATTTCGCAGTCAAGTGCAAGACCTGCGCGAATAGCGAACTCAACAACTTGTTTGTTCAGCACCGGCAAAGCGCCAGGCATACCCAGACAAACCGGGCAGACATGAGTATTCGGCTCACCGCCGAATTCAGTTGAGCAGCTGCAGAAAGCTTTTGATTTCGTTTTTAGTTCCGAATGGACTTCCAAACCTATAACTGTTGTATATTTCATGATTATTTACCCCCCAGCGGTGCCATAACTTTGTGGTAATCATGTGCCTGCTCGAAGGTGTAAGCAGCGCGCAGAATAGTTTCCTCATCCAGGAGTTTGCCAATCAGCTGCATGCCAACCGGTAAGCCATCGGCAAAACCAGCAGGTACAGAAATACCCGGCAAGCCGGCAAGGTTTACAGGAATAGTGCAGACGTCAAGCATATAGATAGCAAGAGGATCCATCTTGCCGTCAATTGGATATGCAACTACAGGAGAAGTCGGTGTCAGAAGCAAATCGCACTGTTTGAAAGCTTCTTCAAAGTCCTTACGGATCAAAGTACGAACCTGCATAGCTTTCAAGTAGTAAGCATCATAGTATCCTGAGCTCAAAACATAAGTACCAAGCATGATACGACGTTTAACTTCAGAACCGAAACCTTCTGTGCGGCTGGCAGTAGTCATCTCCGGAGCTGAAGTTGCCTTCATGTTACGATAGCCGTAACGAACGCCGTCAAAACGAGCCAGGTTTGCAGAAGCCTCTGCAGGAGCAATTATATAGTAAGTAATTACCGCATATTCGGTATGAGGTAAAGACACTTCTACGATTTCGGCGCCCATTGCTTCATAATCAGCAATAGCTTTCTTCAGAATTGCATCCACCTTAGGATCAAGACCTTTGCCAAAATACTCTTTTGGCAAACCGATTTTCAGACCTTTAACATCTTGTTTCAGTGCTTTGGTGAAATCAGGCACCTCAACAGGTAAAGAAGTGGAATCGTGAGCATCAACACCACAAATAGTATTAAGAACGGTAGCAGCGTCAGTTACGTCTTTAGTGATTGGTCCAATCTGGTCAAGAGAAGAGGCAAATGCTACACAGCCATAACGGGATACACGTCCATAGGTCGGTTTAATACCAACGCAACCCGTAAAGGATGCCGGCTGACGAATGGAGCCGCCTGTATCAGACCCCAGGGACCAGATTGCTTCGCCGGCTGCAATAGCTGCTGCAGAACCGCCGGAAGAACCGCCCGGTACCAGGTCAAGATTCCAAGGATTATGCGAAGTACCAAAATACGAAGTTTCAGTAGTGGAACCCATCGCAAATTCGTCAAGATTTGTTTTGCCAAGAAAAATTGTCTCATCCGCACGCAATTTTTCAATAACATGCGCATCATAAATAGGATTCAGATTTTCCAGCATTTTGGAAGAACAGGTTGTTCTCAGGCCTTTAGTAGAAATGTTATCTTTAATAGCGCCCGGGATACCTGCAAGAGGAGCAATCGCTTCACCCGCGGCAATCATTTTGTCAACTTTAGCAGCCTGCGCCAAGGCATTTTCTTTATCTAATGTAACATAAGCTTTGACATCTTTTTCTACTTCTGTAATACGGTCATAAACATTATTGGTCAGCTCTACAGAACTGATTTCTTTTTTTACGAGTTTTTCATGCAGTTCATGAGCTGTGCTCTTATATAAATCCACAGTATTTCCTCCTTCTATTCGATAACTCTTGGAACCTTGAAGCCTCCGTCATGTACTGCCGGTGCATTCATCAAGGCAACTTCCTGGCTAACGCCTTCAACCGCTACATCCTCACGCAGAACATTGCTGAGAGGCAAAACATGTGCTGTCGGTTCAATGCCCTTTGTATCCAATTCATTAAGAATATCTGCATAATTGAGGATCTGGTTAAACTGCTCGGTAAATTTTTCCATTTCGCTTTCAGGAATAGTAAGTCGCGAGAGTTGTGCGATATACTCTACATCCTTAGTAGTAACTTTCATTTTTTCACCATCCTAAATCTTTTATAATATTCACTCATCCAGAGAAAATAAAAGAGAAAACTTAACCTATAAATTATAGCACAAAAACCATCTCGTTGACGAGATGGTTTTTGATGGTTATTGTTTTAAAAGTCGCATGAATTCAGTTTCATCGATAACTTTAACGCCCAGTTCCTGCGCTTTCGTCAGCTTACTACCGGCCTCGGCGCCAGCAACGACATAATCTGTTTTCTTGCTGACAGAACCGGAAACCTTTGCACCGACATCCTGCGCCATTGTTTGTGCCGTAGCTCTGTCCAAAGTAGGCATGGTGCCTGTGAATACCAAGGTTTTATCAAAAAATGGATGGCTGGCATCTGTTCCGGCAACGCCCTTCATTTCCATATTAAGGCCCAATTTTTTCAGTTTATATAATAGATCCTGATTGGAAGGAACAGCAAAATAAGATATTACGCTTTCGGCAATTTTGGATCCAATATCTCTGATAGCACTCAATTCCTCCGCGCTTGCCTGCCGCAGAGTATCTATATTGCCATATTGTAAGGCAAGTATGCGGGCAACTTTAGCACCAACATGACGAATGCCAAGAGCAAAAAGCAGTTTATCAAAGTTCTGTTTTTTACTTTCTTCTATGGCTGCCAACAGATTTTCCGCAGATTTTTCACCCATGCGTTCAATCTTCAGCAATTGTTCTTTCTGCAGCAAGTACAAATCAGCCGGATCTTTTACCAGTTCAGCGGCAATCAACTGATTGATAACAGCAGGTCCGCAGCCATCAATATTCATGGCGTCACGCGAGACAAAATGAATCAGGCCCTCTCTGCCTAAAGCTGGACAATGAGGATTAGTGCAGCGGCTTGCAGCTTCACCTTCTCTGCGAACAACAGGCCAGTCACATTCAGGACAAGTTGCCGGCATTGTAAATTCTTTTTCCTCGCCTGTTCTTTTTTCAAAAACGACCCATAATACTTCAGGTATTATTTCTCCTGCTTTGTTGATAACAACACGATCGCCAATGCGGATATCTTTTTCCCGAATAAAATCTTCATTATGTAAAGTTGCGCGGCTAATGGTACTGCCGGATAACCTGACTGGCGTCAGCACTGCAGTCGGTGTTAAAACACCGGTACGTCCAACCTGCAGAATGATATCTTCAACCGTTGTTTCAGCCTGTTCCGGCGGAAACTTAAAGGCTACAGCCCATCTAGGGTCTTTGCCCGTCGCACCCAGCATATTCTGCTGCCAGACAGCATTTACCTTGATGACGACTCCGTCTGTATCATAAGCCAAAGTAGCTCTTACTTTTTCGTGTTTTTCAATTAACTGCCAGACTTCTTCAATGTTTTTCGCCTTTTGCCAGCCTTCACTGACACGAAAACCATATTTGGCAAGCATTTCCATTGACTCAGCGTGGGACTCTTTGGCGCCAAGACCAACAGCATACGCAAAAAAACTTAAAGATCTTTTTTCCGTTATCTGCGGATTAAGTTGTCTTAGGGAACCTGCCGCCGCATTACGCGGATTGGCAAATTCCGGTTCACTAGCAGCTACACGCTCAGCATTCAATCTCATAAAAGCACGCCGCGGCATATAGACCTCACCGCGAACATCCAATAATTCAGGTGCTCTTTCTCCAGGCGCCAGCTGCAAAGTCAAAGGAATACTGCGAATGGTACGCACATTATTGGTAACGTCTTCACCCACTGTGCCATCACCACGTGTCGCAGCTCGCACAAAACGACCTTTTTCATAAATCAAGCTGCAGGCAAGTCCGTCGATTTTCGGTTCTACGACGTATTCAACTTTAGTTCCTTCCGGCAAACCAGCGTGAACTTTCCTGGCAAAATCTCTGACTTCCTCCGAGGAAAAAACATTGCCCAAGCTCAAAAGCGGTGTTATATGCTTTACTTCCTTGAAACTCGGCGCTACATGTCCGCCAACACGCATAGTCGGCGAATCCGGCGTAATAAGCTCAGGGTACTGACTTTCCAGTTTCCGCAAGTTTGCAACCAGCTCGTCATATTCGGCGTCTGATATTTCCGGCATATCCAATACATAATATAAATGCTCATGCCGTCTGATTTGCGCACGCAGATCTTCTATTTTTTCCGCCGCCCGCATTTTAGATAAATCATCCATCCGAAATGCTCCCCCTCTGCCTTTTTCGTTAAATTTTCTTCAATACAGCATATTTCGTCAAAAGACTGCGCACACCTTCACCGGCAAAAGCAACTTTGACTTCTTGCCCGTCGGAATTATCTTTAGTGCTGACAATCGTACCTAAACCCCATTTAGCATGTGTAACTTTGTCACCCACAATAAACTTGGCAATTCCTTGCCCCGCTGCACTTGCCGGCACAAAACCCTTTGCAGGTTTTTTTATCAGCCAATTCATTTCACCGACTTTTTCCTGTTTTCTGTTACTAGTATCATGCAAAACACGCTGTTCAACTTCTTTTTTCTTCACTGTTAAAAGCGCACGTGGAATTTCTTTCAGGAACCTTGACGGCGGATACATGACAGTATGACCGAAAACCATCCTCATCTTAGCGCCGCTGAGGAACAGATGTTTCTCTGCCCTCGTAATTCCTACATAGCACAAACGACGTTCTTCTTCTATTTCTTCCTCATCCATCAAGGTGCGTTGGTGCGGGAACATACCTTCTTCTAGACCAGCCAAAAATACTATAGGAAACTCCAAGCCTTTGGAAGAATGTAATGTCATTAAGGTCAAAGCATCACCATCAATGTGAGCATCATCTATATCTGCCACCAAAGCAACATGGCCAAGGAAATTTTCCAAGCTGTTTTCTTCATCAGACGAGGCAAACTCTTTAGCAACGCTTAAAAGTTCCTGTAAGTTGTCTATCCGTCCCTGGGACTGCATAGTATGTTCACTTTCAAGTTCTTCCATGTAGCCGGTTCTGTTCATGACCTCTTGCAAAAGATTTTCTACTGGCATAACTGCCGCCATTTCCATCAGTGCAAAAACTATCGAAGCCAATTCTTCCAACTTGCTGACAAAGCGGCTGCTCAATCCCTTTACCAATGTTGGATTGGAAACTATATCAAACAAATTACTTTCATTCTCCAGCGCGCACGCTTGCAGTTTGGCAATTGTAGCATCACCAATGCCGCGTCTTGGCACGTTAATAATACGCAATAAGCTCAAGGTATCATTAGGGTTAAAAATTACACGCAGATACGCCAGAATATCTTTAATTTCCTTGCGGTCATAGAACTTTTGTCCGCCTACCATAACGTAGGGCAAACCACTCTTAATCAGCATTTCTTCAAAAATACGTGACTGTGGATTCGTGCGATATAGGACGGCCACCTCGCCGAGCTTCACATTTTCTTCCTTTTGCAGCTCCAGCACCTGTTCAATTACAAAACGCGCTTCGTCACGCTCATCGACGGCTTGATAATAAGTAATAGGTGTCCCGTTAGGGTTCTCGGTCCAAAGCTCTTTGGGCTTTCTTGCTGTGTTATTTTCAATAACAGCATTAGCGGCATCAAGAATCACCTGTGTGGAGCGGTAATTCTGTTCCAGCTTGATGACTTTAGCTTCCGGATAATCCTTTTCGAAATCCAGGATATTCTGGATATCTGCACCGCGCCAGCCATAAATACTTTGATCCACATCACCTACTACGCAAAGATTATGGTGTTTTTCGCTGAGAATTTTCGTCAGCATATACTGTACATGGTTAGTATCCTGATATTCGTCAACCATTATATAAGAGAATCTTTCCTGATATTTTTTCCTGACATCTTCATTCTGCAGGAGCAGACGAATGGTTAAAAGCAAAAGATCATCAAAATCCAAGGCGTTATTCAACAATAATTTCTTTTCGTACGCACTAAAAATCTCTGCAATCTTTTGCGAGTGAAAATCAGCTGCGCTACGTGAATACTCACTTGCATCCTGCATATTGTTCTTAGCATTGGAAATATGTCCGATAATAGAATTGACCGGGAAATTTTTATCATCCAGATTCAATTCTTTTAATACTTCTTTCAAAACATTTTTGCTGTCATTCGTATCATAGATGACGAAATTTGAAGCATAACCGCCAAGTTTATCAATTTCCATGCGCAGAAAACGTGCGCAGAAGGCGTGAAAAGTAAAAAGCCAGACATCTTTTGCCGCAGGTCCGACCATCTTATCAACACGCTTACGCATTTCTCCCGCTGCCTTGTTGGTGAAAGTTATGGCCAAAATTTTATAAGGCGGTACACCTTGCGCGAGCATCCATGCAATACGGCATGTAAGAGTCTTAGTTTTCCCGGAGCCAGCACCTGCCATAATTAGCATTGGTCCCTCCGTATGTTGTACTGCGGCCGCCTGTTCTTTGTTCAATCCATGTAAAATTTTGTTCATTTTTTTCCTCACAAGTCCATTTCTAAATAATAAGTCCAAATATAATTTTAACAGATTTAGCGTTTTCCTTCTAATGCTTTTTTTGTAACTTTATGGCATAATGATTACAGTTAATATTGTTATATTAAGGAGGAAACGTTGCAACCAATCCGTTTACGGTTTTTGCTGCGTACAATCTAACTAAATGTTTGCTAAACCTTATGTTCCTGCCGAGTTACTCAGTAAACTTTGGCGTTCCCTGATCGAATTTGACATGCTTAGTGAAGGAGACAAAATATTGATTGGCCTATCCGGCGGCAAAGATAGTATGTTTCTTACTGCCGCCTTAGCGGAAGCGCAAAAATACTCTCCTATTCGCTTCGATCTTGCCTGTTACACTGTTGACGGTATGTTCAGCCCAAACTTTCCTGAGAAAGAGCTGCGTGCTTTCTGTGCGCGCTATGGCCTCACACATTATCACGAGAAAATCAACGTAATGGAAGCATGGCAAAATAAAGGTAACACGCCTTGCTTCACTTGCGCCTACTTCCGAAGAGCAGCAACCAACCGCAAAGCAAAGGAACTTGGTTTTAATAAAATTGCTCTGGCCCACCATCATGACGACGCCGTGGAAACTTTTCTGATGAACGTTCTCACTTCCGGCCAATTACGTACATTCCTGCCCGTAACCAAGCTGTCACGCTCCGGCATGACTGTCTTGCGCCCCTTGCTATATTACAGGGAAGCGGAAGTCATCAGTGCCGTCAAAACGATTGGTCTGCAACCGCTTAAAAACCCTTGTCCTTATGATGGCCATACCAAACGTCAGGAAATAAAAGAGCATATCGAAGCACTTGCAGCTATCAGCCCGGAAGTTTACGACCACCTTGCAGCCGCTATGCGCAATTCTCCTAACCAGGAGCTTTGGCCGGAGCAGCTGCCGCAAAAAGCCATGGTAAAAAAGTTTCATGCATTCTGGCAGAAAAAAGGTAAAAAAGAATAATAACGCCCTGCCGCAAGGCAAAGCGTTATATCTGGTCAAAACCAAATCAATAGGTCATGCTTACAGCACCCTTTTCGGTTATCAACACTGTATGTTCCCACTGAGCTGACGGCATACCATCAATTGTCAGCGCAGTCCAATCATTTGCCGCATCAATATAGATATCTTTCTTACCCATATTGATCATTGGTTCAATAGTAAAAATCATGCCGGGCACTAATAGCATCCCGGTATTTTTTTTGCCTACATGACAAACAAAAGGTTCTTCATGGAACTCAATGCCAACGCCATGGCCGCCAAATTCACGTACTACAGAATAGCCGCGTTTATGAGCATAAGCACCGATAGCCGCACCTATATCGCCCATAAAAGCCCATGGTTTAGCCGCTTCAATACCTATTCTCAAGCATTCTTTGGTAATAGCCACCAAATCCTGTTTCTTCTTATCAACTTTGCCAATCATAAACATACGTGACGCATCTGAGTAATAGCCCTTATAAATTGTTGATACATCTACATTAACAATATCGCCGCTTTTCAGAATGACACTTTTGTCTGGAATGCCATGGCAAACCTCTTCGTTAACAGATGTGCAGCAGCTTTTTGGGAAACCCATAAAGTTAAGCGGTGCTGGAATTGCACCATGAGCAACCGTATAATCATAGACTAAAACATCAATGTCCTCTGTGCTCATACCGGCTTTGATATGTTGTTCCACATAGTCCAGCACACCAGTATTAATATCGCAAGATTCCTTGATGCCGGCAATCTGCTCTGGCGTTTTCAACATAGATAGATCTGGTACTTCATAACCTTTTTCTTTGTATTCCTGTATTTTTTTTTCAATGGGCAGATGGCATTCGCTATATGCCTTGCCGCTGCCGCACCAACATGGTGAATTGTTTTCTGACATGCTTTTTACTCCTTTGTACATTGTATTACTTATTATAGCACTTTTCCTGCTATTGCGCTCTCACGTTTCTGTGATAAACTATAAGTTAATAATTCATTCGGAAGGACTGCTCTATGGAAAACTTATTATATCACTTAAATACTTTAATTTATTATTTTTCAGAATATGTTATGCATTTTGACCGCTATATTCCAACTATCATGCAGGATTACGGCTCTCTGATTTATTTTCTGCTTTTCGCTATCTTCTTTTGCGAAACAGGTTTGGTCGTTACACCCTTTTTGCCTGGCGACTCCTTGTTGTTTGCCTGCGGGGCGCTTGCAGCTACAGCAGACAGTCTGCATCTCCCAACACTCTTTTTAATCTGTCTTACAGCAGCCATCCTCGGCGATGCCTGCAACTATATGATTGGCGAAAAACTTGGTCATCAGCTGATTGCCCGGCACAACCGTCTAATTAAACCAGAACACATTGAAAAAGCCCAAAAGTTCTATGAAAAGCATGGCCACAAAGCTATTTTTCTTGCACGTTTCGTACCAATCGTCCGTACTTTTGCGCCTTTTGTCGCCGGCATCGGCAATATGCACTACCGCACATTTGCTGTTTATAATATTATCGGCGCTATAGCATGGGTAACACTTTTCATCGGCACCGGCTATTTCTTCGGCAACATGCCTTTTGTTAAAAACAACTTTTCGCATGTAACGCTGGGTATTATTGTTTTTTCCTTATTGCCAATTATTATTGAAGTAATTAGAGCAAGGAAAGAAAATAAGTAATTATAAAAAGGAGTAATTGTATGTACTATTTTACCAATGACTACTCTGAAGGCGCTCATCCGCTTATTATGCAGAAACTGCTGGAAACGAACATGGAACAAACCGATGTTTATGGCAGTGACCACTACTGCGCCAATGCCAAAGCGCTTATTAAAACAGCCTGTGGCCGCGAAGATGCCGATGTGCATCTTTTTATTGGCGGTACTCAAACCAATTTCACGATTATCAGCGCCGCTCTCAGACCTTTTCAGGGCGTTTACTCCTCTTTTCTTGGTCACATCAACACGCACGAAGCCGGTGCCATCGAGCACACCGGCCACAAAGTATTGGAATTACCTACTACTGATGGTAAATTGACAGCTCAGCAAATTGAAGAAAATTATCTTGTTTATTTAAATGATCCGAAACGCGAACATTGGGTACAACCAAAAATGGTCTATATCTCCCATCCTTCTGAAGTCGGTACTCTTTATACAAAAAAAGAACTGGAAGAGCTATCCGCAACCTGTAAAAAATATGGTTTATACCTATTTCTTGATGGAGCACGCCTTGGCTATGGACTTACCTCTCCTGGCACTGACATTACGCTGAAAGATATTGCTAGACTATGCGATGTATTCTACATCGGCGGCACTAAATGCGGTGCGCTGTTCGGCGAAGCAGCCGTCATTTTGAACCCAGCCTTGAAGCCTGACTTTATCTCTATCATGAAGCAAAGCGGTGCAGTATTGGCCAAGGGTCGCCTGCTGGGATCACAGTTTCAAACCCTTTTCACTGACAACCTCTATGAAAAAATCTGCCGACACGGCATCAACATGGCAATGCTGCTGAAGAAAGCCTTTGAAGAAAAAGGTTTGCCGGTCGTTGCTGAATCTTTTACCAATCAGCAATTTCCTATTCTGACAGAAAAAATGTATGAAACTCTTACCCAGAAATATGGCATCGGTTCCTGGGAAGTCTTTGACAATGGAACACGTGCTGTACGATTCTGTACCAGCTGGACAACTTCGGAAGAACAAGTTAATAATTTAATAAACGACTTAAAGAAAATGTGAGATAAAAAATAAACCGTGATTCTTATCAAAAAGAATCACGGTTTATTTATTTCTGCCTTGAGAGCAGGAAGACCGTTCCCAATATACACGCTACACCAATGCTGTCAGGAATACCAAATTCAACGTTTAAAAGAAGCACCGACAGCACAACGGAAGAAAGCGGCTCCACTGAGGCCAACGCACCCACCTCCGAAGGCTTGATATATTTCGTGCTTTCCAGGTATGTATAAAATGCGATTATCGTGCCGAAAATTATCACAGCGACCAAGGCTAGAAACGTATTGATATCCCAAATGCCGATAAAAGGCCAAGGTCTGCGCACAAGCGTCAGAAAACCTCCGCCGATAACCATTGCCCAACCTATGACAAGTGTTGAGGAATACTTTAACAAAAGTTCCTTAGGCTGAATCGTGTAAAAGGCCATAGCAAACGCCGACAAAATACCCCAAAAAAGCGTTTCCTCCGAAATTGCCAGCTTATCCCACTGGCCCTTGGTAATCAAAAGATAAGTACCTAGCATCGCCAGCAAAACGGCACTGACCTCTGTTTGGTCAGGTCTGCGTTTCAATTTCCATACGGCATAAAGCAAAACAATGACCGGCATCAGATACTGCAGTATCGTCGCTGTTGCCGCATTGCCATAATTAATAGCCAGATAATAAGTATATTGGGTCGCCATCATACCAAATATGCCAAAAATAACCAGTTGCTTTCTATATCTCGCATTACGCCAGATAGAAATAACGTCCCCGCCGCCATGATAGTAAAATATCAGCATGATGAGACCAGCCACAAGCATACGGACACTGGCCAACCATGTTGGATCCAGATGTTGTACTTCAAATAAATACTGTACAGCCACACCGGAAGCTCCCCATAGGGAAGCCCCGCCCAAAACCATAATTATTCCTTTTCTCCTGTCTTGTACTGCCTTCAATCTTATACCGCCAATCGCAATGTATTTTTTTGTGCTCTTTTTGCAGTCACGTCTTAACGAAAAACTTCCGTCAAAGGTGGAATAACTTGTTTCTTGCGGGAGAGGTAACCCGGCAGGTAATAAAAGCCTTCATCTGATATTTGCCCAAAAGCTGGCACAAGCATACTTTGGGGCTCTCCGGCTGCAAGCAAATCGCTTGACCGTCCCAAGACATCTGTCACCATCAGCAGAGCAAAATCATAGCCTTCTTCCTTTTTCATTGCCTGCAGGGCAGCCTGCAGTTCAGGATATTTTTTCTTTGCATGTTCGCGATCCATAATATTAATTTGTGCGACCGCTACCTTATAATCGCTGAGGTCAAACTCTTTGATATCACTGCGTACTATTTCTGCCGGTGTCAAAGTATCAATTACAGCGCCTTGCCTTAAAATGGTCATAGCAAACGCTTCCACGTCTTCTATTCCGGCAATTGCTGCCAACCTGAACGCTGTTTCTTTATCAAAATTAGTTGCTGTCGGTGACCGGAAAAGTAACGTGTCTGAAATAATCGCCGAAAGCAATATTCCGGCAATACTTGGCGTCATTTCCACATCACGATGGAATGTCAGATGTGCCACAATGGTCGCCGTGGAACCTACAGGTTCCTGTCTGATAAAGATAGGTGAACCTGTAGTCAAGCCGCCTAGTCTATGATGATCAATAATCTCCAGAATTTGTGCTTCTTCAATGCCTTCTACCGCCTGGCTGCGTTCATTATGGTCAACTAGAATTACTTCTCTATGAGGCTGATCCATGATTATTTGCCGATCGACGGTTCCTATATATTTCCCTTTTTCCATCACCGGATAACAAATGAAACCAGTTTCAGCCATTTTTGCGCGAACATTTACTAAGGGATCGGCACTAGTAAAGCTCACGACGTCCTTGGTCATCAGGAATTTCACCGACACACTTTGATTGATCAAACGTGTTGCTGTATAAGTGTCATAAGGGGTGTTAACAATTACTGCTCCCATTTTTTCAGCCAATTCCAAAACTTCCGGCATTATCTTGTGGTTCCTCGTTATGATCAAGCCGGCTGCCGGCGCACGCAAAGCCGCTATCTGGGCATCTGTACGATTGCCTATGATGACCAGATCCTGTTCTTGCAGAGCTGCACTGAGCGTATCTGGTTCTGAAGCACCAATCTTAATTCTGCCATTAAATCTTTTATTCAAATTGCCGCAAAGTAATTTACCATCAAGGGCCGTCAAAATACTGCTGTAATCAACTTCCGCCTCTTGCAAGTCCTGAATTGACATTTCGTTGTAATAACGCATGGCCAGATCCTTGACAGCGATTATCCCTGCAAGCTTGCCAGTTTCTTCTACAACCGGAAGGGCTCTGAGGTTTTGCTCGGCAAAAAGCTTGCCTACCTCCCTTAACGTCGTCTCTGGCTGCACACTTGGGGTAGAATTAAGCTTAATATCCTCAAGACGCGGATAAACATCATTAATAAGCATAGGTGCCGGAACGTTGAAGTAATCAAGCACAAACTGTGTTTCAGGGTTTAACCTGCCTGCTCTCGCTGGCACAGCAGCAAAACCAAGTTTTTCCTTTAAATAAGCATAAGCAATAGCCGAACATATTGAGTCTGTATCAGGATTAAGATGCCCGATGACCAAAACTGGCTTTTTCAAAGCAAACCCTCCTTAAAAACATTAAAATTACAGTAAAACCATTATCTGGTATAACAAAAACGCGCACTTTATTACTTTCCACACGGCAGAAAAAATCTCCTGCCACTTTATTGTAGCAGGAGATTTCGTCAAATCAAACAATATTTATAATAGATTTTAATATTTGCTGTTATTTTCCTGTTTGCGTCGTCCACCAAGCTCGGCAAGCAATTCTCCAGGTGCAATGTTGTGGTAAGCCAAAAGCACTAAGCAATGATACCACAAATCACTCATCTCGCAAACAACTTCCTTACTATTATTGTTTTTGGAAGCAATAATTGTTTCGGCAGATTCTTCGCCGACTTTTTTCAGTATTTTATCCTGTCCAGACATAAAAAGATATTTCGTGTAAGACTTTTCACCGCCATGCTCTTTCTTCTCCTGAATAACAGCATACAGTTCAGATAAAATACTTGGCAGGTTTGTTTCACCAACGACAGGCAGATTTTTACCTTCCCCACTATTCCACAAAGGATAGTTGAAACAGGAATAACTGCCCGTATGGCAGGCATTGCCAGACTGCTCAACCTTCAAAAGCAAGGTATCTCCATCACAGTCATAAGTTATGCTCAGGACCTTCTGCATGTGCCCTGAAGTAGCGCCTTTATTCCATAATTCCTGGCGGCTGCGGCTCCAAAACCAAGTATAACCAGATTCTACCGTTCTCGCCAGCGATTCTTCATTCATATAGGCCAGCATCAAAACCGCATTGGTTTTCGCATCCTGTACAATCGCAGGTATCAGGCCTTTTTCATCAAATTTCAGATTTGCAAAGTCAATTTTCATAGTCTTACCTCCACTCCCCGGCTGCGTAAATATTCTTTAACCTGCCGGATACTGAATTTCTTATAATGAAAGACCGACGCTGCCAGAACAGCATCTGCTTTTCCTGCCGTCAATACATCATAGAAATGCTCCAGTTCACCAGCACCGCCCGAAGCAATAACTGGTACCTGCACAGCCTCTGAAACTGCCCTTGTTAACGGAATATCATAGCCGGCCTTAGTACCATCACAGTCCATACTGGTCAGCAGGATTTCGCCTGCACCCAAATCAACGGCGCGTTTCACCCATTCCAGGACATCCAAACCTGTCGGCGTTCTGCCGCCATTGACATAGACTTCCCATTGGTTTGTACCGACACGTTTGGCATCAACAGCAAGCACTATGCACTGACTGCCGAATAATTTCGCGCCTTCACTAATCAGATCCGGATTTTTGACTGCCGCCGTGTTTACTGATGTTTTATCGGCACCTGCGTTCAAAGCATTGCGTATGTCGCTGACGGTGCTGATACCGCCGCCAACGGTTAAAGGCATAAAAACTTCACCGGCAGTACGATTTATTACATCAAGCATGGCCTTACGCTGTTCAATTGATGCCGTGATATCAAGAAATACCAATTCGTCGGCAGCTTCCTGATCATAAATATGAGCCAGCTCAACCGGATCTCCGGCATCCTGCAAACCGACAAAATTAGTTCCCTTTACGACTCGTCCCGCTTTCACATCCAGACATGGAATAATTCTTTTTGTATGCATCTTATTCCTCCTTGAGAGCGGCTAAAGCATCTTTTAAGTCCAAAGCACCAGTATAAATAGCCTTGCCGATGATACAACCCTCAATACCATCTGCCTCATGTGCCTGCAGCGCTTTAATATCCGCTAAGGAAGATACTCCTCCTGAAGCGATCACTTTAATGCCGCTGGCCTTGGCAAGTTCCGCCGTTGCTTCCACATTGACACCGGAAAGCATGCCATCCCTGCTGATATCGGTGAAAATAATATGCTCTACGCCTACGACAGCCATCTTCTTGGCCAATTCAACGGCGCTGATACCGCCGCCAACACCCCAGCCATCAACAGCAACCTCACCATTTTTAGCATCAATCCCAACCACAACTTGGTCAGGAAATTTTTGGCAGGCTTCACGCACAAGTTCCGGATTGCGCACAGCTACTGAACCTAGAATCACACGACTAACACCAAGCGACAGCATATTTTCAATATTTTCCAGCGTGCGAATACCGCCGCCAACCTGCACTGGTATTTTTACCTTTGCTAATATGCGTTTGATAACCTCCGTATTACTGCTTTGACCAGCCAAAGCACCGTCAAGGTCAACCACATGCAGATACTCTGCGCCAGCTTTAGCCCAGCGCACAGCCATTTCTGAAGGGTCATCCGCAAACACAGTCTCACACTCGAACTTACCTTCGGTAAGCCGCACACAGCGGCCGTTCCGTATATCAATCGCAGGGAAAAGAATCATAGCTGCCACTCCTTAAATGCTTTTAAAATACCTAGGCCCACCTTGCTTGATTTTTCCGGATGAAACTGCACAGCCTGCACATTACCGCTGCCAACGGCTGCCGTTACTTCGGTACCGTAATCACAAACAGCAGTAATAATTTCTTTATCTTCAGGCACAGCATGGAAACTATGTACGAAATATACGTAGCCATCTGCCGCTTCATTTAAGAGCGGCGAAGAATTTTTGAGAAGCAAATTGTTCCACCCCATATGCGGCACTTTTAAGTTAGTTCTTATTTTTTCCACCTGGCCTTTGAAATAACCAAGACCTGCGATGCCCGGAGCTTCTTCACTGCCTTCGAATAACATTTGCAGACCGACACAAATCCCCAAAAATGGCTTACCGCTTGTCAACGTTTCATTAATGACAGGTACAAGTCCATATTTTTCAAGATTTTTCATACAATCACCGAAAGCACCAACGCCCGGCAGGATTACCTTATCAGCCATGGCTACTTTTGCGGCATCAGAAGTGACTTCCACGTCAGCACCTACATATTTCATG
>JBFWIF010000044.1:0-18343 GCA_050256135.1 Acidaminococcaceae bacterium
TAGCAATCTGCGTTGTTTTACCGGTGCAATCCGCACCTTCAAAAGTTATAAACAAACCTTGTGTAATTGCTTCACCACCTGAATTTTTCCCAAAGTTCCATCTTGCGGACCACTGACCGGCAAACCCAAAGCCAGCATTCTTTGGCAGTAAGTCAAAATATCTTTAGTTACCAATTCGCCTGGAATAATTACTGGTATCCCCGGCGGATAAAAACTTATTTGTTCAGCACTTACACGTCCGACTGCTTCACAAAAAGCAACATCTTCAGCGTCGGCATAAAAAGCCCGGCGCGGTGTCAAAACTTGCTGTGCCAGCGGCATCTCAACATTCGCAGAAGATGGCAGTATTGGTTTGTTTTGCTTTTTTATCTTCTGGAAAATTTCTTTAATTTTGTTAATTATGCTGTTTATTTCCTCATTATCATCAGCATAAGTAAGCAGAAAAAGAACGTTGTTGCGGTCAACTAATTCAACAGCCAATCCATTTTCCCTTAAAATCTCACCTGCTTCAATACCTGTTATACCCAAGCCAGTTACATTGACCGTGACTTTAGTGCCATCAAAAGCAGCAATCTCTCTACGCCTTAAAATACGTGCATCAAGAATTTCGAGTCCTTCAATACTCCGCAAAGATTCACGCAGCCTTTCGGCAACCGTCAAAGCTGCTTCAGCCATCTCCGCACCCTTCTCTGCCAATTGTGCTCTAGCTGCATCCAATGAGGTCATTAAAAGATAATTGGGGCTGGTAGAAGTCAACAAACTCATGGCAGCAGCAGCTTTTTTCAGGTCAATACGCTCACCTTGAACATGCAGCATAGAACACTGCGTCAACGCACCAAGTGTCTTATGTGTGCTCTGAGCACAGGCATCTGCCCCGCACTGCAGTGCGGAAGAAGGTAACACTTTAGAAAACCCCAAATGCGCTCCGTGCGCTTCATCCACCAATAAAACGGCACCATGTTTATGCGTAATTTCTGCTATCGCTTTTAAATCAGCTGTCAAACCATAATAGTTGGGGCTAGTTAGCAAAACAGCCTTGATGGTATTATCAGCCTCTAATGCCTGCTTAACAGCTTGCAGGGATACTTGAGTGCTGATACCAAAAAAATTATCGTACCCAGGGGTAAGAAAAACAGGATCAATCCCGCCAATTATCAACGCTCCGGCTACAGAACGATGAGCATTGCGCGGAATGAGTACTTTTTCGCCAGGGTTCAGGGAACTGATCAGCATGGCATGAATGGCACCTGTCGTGCCATTCACTGCAAAAAAACACCGATCACTTCCGTAGAGCTCCGCTGCCAGCGCCTGTGCTTCCCGCAGGCAGCCTTCAGGGCAATGCAAATCGTCAAGCTCTGACATTAAGGAAACATCTATACCAGCTGCCCTTTTACCGAGTGCAGCCAGCAAGGATTTTTCCATACCTCTGCCCCCCTTATGGCCAGGTGTATGCAACGGATAAACTTTTTCTTTTTCATACTTAAAAACTGCCTCACAAAGAGGTTTATTTATCTTCAAGGAATTTCTCCTTTTCCATCTTCATACTATCTGTTCATTTTATCACAAGAAACCTCTCTGGAACAACTGTATGCCACCAGACAATAAAAAACCGGGGTCCATACTGCCAATCGCCAATAACAGCGCTAGCAGCATGAATCCCGGTTTATATTTATCTCTAGACCTTGGATCCCGGTACCAATTCTTCTTCCGGGAAAAGTATCTTGGCTGTATCAATTACTTCACGGATATCCATAGTATTGAAAACATACAAATTGCCACGTTTGAGCAAAATATCTATTCTAGTCATAACTTTCAATGTTTTGACTAAGAAAGCAGCATAGACAACTGCTGTTTTTTCTTCAGCCGTAAATTTTTCGTAGTCTTTTTTCTCCAATAATACCTGTTCGACCTTATCCATTTGCACAAGATAATCATCATTAAGTTTTTGAATATAATTCAGCAGTCTCTCTACAGTAATAAGAATACGCTGCATCTTACCAACAACATCTGCCAACTGCATAGAATGTTTATCTATTTTATCTTTTAGCTTCATGGCTGCGTTCTTATCATTTTTCGATAGCTTATCTATACCGAAATCCTGTATTACCGCAGGCACATCAAGGATAGCATTCAGAACTGAAGCTTCAGCAACATTACCAGCGGCTGGCACTTTGATCTTATGAGTCGATAGAGCCTCCAAAATCGTGCTGCCCTTTTCACATTGCGGAAAACCAGGCAACTTTATTACATCGTTCTCATCAAATTTGTGCGTCATAGTTGCGCCATACAAAGCCAGCCCTGTCAGCACACCACTACCGACATCAGCCATGCCGCCATCAAGAATAGCAGTCACAACCTTTGCTGTTTCACGTAACGAGTCTCTCTCAGGTTTACCTACACGAAATGTTGGGAAATTCATATATTTAAATTGGCGCGGCAAATTATCAATTTGTTCCAGTGCATCTGCCAAGCGTTCGAAACTCTGCCACAACTCAAGCTTGAGATTACCTGCTAATAAAAGTAAGGGCAGCAAAGCTTTCTGTGTTTGATAATAATTGTACTTTTCATCTTCATAACGTGCTTGGGAATTCTCCACGATCTGTTTAACATCACGCAGATCCATGTACATTTTAATACCAGCCGCTCCCAAACCTGCGGCAATCCAGACAGCTATTGGAACACTCATGATATTACCTCCCGCTAATAAAAAAATTTATACGCCTCCGTACGTTTTAATTTCGCCAATGATGCCAAAAATCCTTTTTTCCCCGTAGTATAAAAAAACCGCAGGCTTAAAAACCTGCGGTCAAAATGGTTTATTAAACTGCAGCAGGCAAGGCTTCTTCCAGACTGAATTCTACCTTGACATCTTCCCAGATAACAATCTGAGTTTTACGAAAACCATTGAAAACTGTCGCGGAAGCTGAACTGTATGCTCCGCAAGCTGGCACTAGCAGTAAATCACCAATCTCCAGAGGAACCGTCATCTTGCCACGGAACATAATATCAAGGGAATCGCAGCTAGGTCCTGCAAAAGTAGCTTCTATTTCCTCATCGCCCTCTCTAAAGCTGATTAGTTTGTAATCCCATTGGTCAAAAATAACACCGGAAAAAGTGCCGTAGAGACCATCATCTAGAAAATACCAAGTCTGACCATTACGCTCGTTAACACCGATGACGCTGGTGATCAAATTCATAGCTGTACCACAGATAAAACGTCCTGGTTCTGCCCAAATTTCCACATTGGCAAAATCTTCATCAAGGCGGGCGTTTATCTGACCCATGATTTCCTGTAAATTAAAGTTTACCTTAAGTTCCGGAATCGGGAATCCTCCGCCGATATCCAGTATACGCAGGTTAAGACCTGCTGCCTTGGCTTCTTCGAATATTTCTCGGGAAATATCCAGTGCATGCAGATAGGGATCAGCATACATCATCTGACTGCCTACATGAAAACAGATGCCAGCAGCATCAAGTCCTGCATCTTTTGCTGCTTTTAACAGAGTAACGGCCTCATCGCGTGCCGCTCCAAATTTTTTATTCAAATCAACATGTGCAGATGATTTATCAATACGGAAACGCAGAAGAACAGTAGCTCCTGGACAAGCTTTAGCCATCTTCTCCACTTCAGCTATATTATCAAAAGTCATCTTGTTGACGCCGGCATAAGCACAAGCTTTCAAACCAGCCGTAGTTTTTATTGGATTAGCATATATCATGCGCTCACCTTCAATACCTAAACCAGCAAGCGTTTTTATCTCTCCGTCGGATGCGACATCAAAACTCGCACCCATCTCAGCCATCTTTTCCAAAATACGCATATCCGGGTTTGCCTTCATTGCATAATAAAATTTAACCCTTGGCAAATTCGTTTTTAAAAAACGATAATTCCTCTCTATTTGATCCAAAGACAGAACCAATAAAGGTGTATCAAAATTTGCCGCTAATTGTTCCACAGCACTCTGTGTCAGTTGAAAAAAAGGCTGCCTTTTCATATCCACTCTCCCCTTACAATAGTCTCAATAATTCACCTATATGATTTTACCACAAATACAAAAAAGTACAATAGGAAAATAGAGGAAAATGAATAATTTTTGAGGAGTTTAGAGCAAAACCGTAAAAAACAATAAAATTTGCTAAAATTTGCCGTAAAATCCTGAAATATGCCAAAATCCGCCTATTTTTCATTTACTTTTTGAGGTCGTGACCACAATATATAGTGGTGTATTAAAAAATAACGGTAAATATGCCATTAACGGTACAAAAAACAATAAAAAATCCGCTGCACAACATAGTTGCAGCGGATTAATCACAATAAAATTTTACTATTTTTTAGGAGTTGTAATAACGTCACAACCCATATACGGACGCAATGCCTTCGGAATAACAACAGATCCATCTGCCTGCTGATAGTTTTCAAGAATGGCGCAAACTGTGCGTCCTACTGCTAAGCCAGAGCCATTGAGCGTATGCACATATTCCGGTTTTGCTTTCGTATCACGACGGAACTTGATATCTGCTCTTCTTGCCTGGAAATCAAGAAAGTTGGAACAAGAAGAAATTTCGCGGTAACAATTAGCTGCCGGCAGCCATACTTCAAGGTCGTAAGTTGTAGCAGAACTGAAACCAATATCACCTGTGCAAAGACGAACAACACGATATGGAAGTTCCAAACGTTTCAGTATGTCTTCGGCATCACTTGTTAATTTATCAAGCTCAGTCCATGATTCTTCCGGTTTTGTGAATTTAACCAGTTCAACCTTGTTAAACTGATGCTGGCGGATAAGACCACGAGTATCACGTCCAGCGGAACCTGCCTCAGCACGGAAACAGGCACTGTAAGCAGCATAACGGATAGGAAGCTGATCAACACTCAATATTTCACCGCGGTGGTAATTAGTTACAGGCACCTCGGCAGTTGGAATCAAATAGTAGTCCGTACCTTCCAGTTTGAACATATCTTCCGCAAATTTTGGCAATTGACCGGTTCCCAGCATACTGTCCTTGTTAACAATATAAGGTGGGAAAATTTCCGTATAGCCATGTTCCTGAGTATGAACGTCCAGCATAAAGTTGTAGACGGCACGCTCGAGGCGGGAACCCAGTCCTTTGTAGAAAGTAAATCTTGCGCCGGTTACCTTGGCCGCACGTTCAAAATCAAGGATGCCCAAACCTTCACCAATATCCCAGTGTGCTTTAGGCTCGAAACTGAATTTTGTCGGTTCACTCCATTTGCGGACTATAGGATTATCACTGTCATCCTTGCCAACCGGCACGTCATCTGCCGGCATGTTAGGAATTGTCAAAAGAATATCTTTGAGTTTTTGTTCAATTTCTTTAAGTTCTTTGTCATCCTCGGAAATTTTTTCACCAAGGGCACGCATAGCAAGAATTTTATCATCGGCGTTTTCGCCGCTTTTTTTCATTTTGCTTATTTCCTGAGAGACGCTGTTACGCTCACTCTTTAAAGTTTCAACCTGCTGCAGGATTTCTCTGCGTTGTTTTTCTAAAGTCAAAAACTCGTCCAGGTTCATATCCATATTGCGATTTTTCATGGCTTTTTCCACAAGCTCAGGATTTTCCCTGACAAATTTCATATCAAGCATGTTCATTCCTCCAAACAAAATTAATGCATTAATACTATGTTATTGTATCACAAAAATGGCTGTTTGTAACAACTTGCCGTTACAAATCCATATTTATTCCGTTCTCTTTCAGCCATTTTTTCTCTAGTTTGTATTCCGGCATAATTGTCTCCACGACCTGCCAAAAAGCCGGCGAATGATTTTTATGCACCATATGGGACATTTCATGCACCACGACATAGTCGAGTGCTTCTCTTCTTGCCATAATACAGCGCCAGTTAAAAAGAAGCTTATTATCATAAGTACAGCTGCCCCAACGCTTTTTCTGTTCTTTGATTTGCACTGCCGAAGGTTTACCGTCAAAAAACCTTCCATAACATAACACCCTTTGCGTAATTAGCTCCTGCGCCCTTGCCCGATACCACTTATTTAATGCCTTTTCAATCCGTTCCGGTTTTGCATCACCTGTTTGAACAATTATTTTCTCGGCTTCCAACCTGACGCTGTCCCTCTTTAAACCCGGTATTACTTCAAGCTGTAAAGAGTAGTATTTGCCTAGATATAGTAAACTTTTACCGTGTTCAGTTTCTCGCTCACGTTTTTCGTCCTGAATTTTATGCCAGAAGGCAAGCTTGCTATTGATCCAATCGGCCTTCTGCTCAACTATTTCTAGAATTTTCTGTGCAGGCAGCGTCATGGGCGCTCTTACTACTACGCTGGCCGACGACTCGACGGCAATCGCGAGCGTGCGCCGTCTGCTGCGCACCACTTCAAACTCCAGTGTTCTATCTCCGTACTGCATTAATTTTTTCACTGCGACACCTGCGCTTCTGTTTTTCTCAATATCTTAAAACCGACTAGCATTTATTCGCTGAGTGAAATACTTTTTCCTTCTTACCGGCAAAAATAGTTGCTTAATATTCTTCTTGTCTTATATCCTTAGGTGTCGGCAAGATAACTACCACTACATACAAAGAGAACGGGGTTGTGATTTGCGCTATCTGTTTACTCAGCTTCTCGTCTGTTTCACCGGCGTTCGGAAGCGTGTGCAACCTTGTCCAGAGCAAATTATCTTCCCCGTCCTAGCTACTACCACTAACTACAAAGAGGACGGGGTTGTGATTTGCGGGAGCATGTTTACTCAGCTTCCCGTCGGTTTCACCGACGCTCGGAAGCGTGTACAACCTTGTCCAGAGCAAATTATCTTCCCCGTCCTAGCTACTACCACTAACTACAAAGAGGACGGGGTTGTGATTTGCGGGAGCATGTTTACTCAGCTTCCCGTCGGTTTCACCGACGCTCGGAAGCGTGTACAACCTTGTCCAGAGCAAATTATCTTCCCCGTCCTAGCTATTGCCACTACCTAAAAAGAGGACGGGGGTTGTAATATTATCTTCCCCGTCCTATAAGTTGCTAATATTTATTTTTTAAGATTGACTTGGTGTATCATGTCGCCGAAAAGTCCCATCGCTGCCTCCCCGACAGCTTCCGAAAGCGTCGGATGCGGGTGAATACTCACTGCCAGCTGCTCGGCAGTCAGACCGTGCCTTACCGCCAGCACCCCTTCCATGATCAGGTCACTCGCATGCGGTCCCATGATATGGCAGCCTATAACCTTATGTGTCGCCGCATCAGCAATCAGCTTCACAAGACCATCAGTCTGCCCCATCGTCACAGCCTTGCCGTTACCGGCAAAATTGAACTTGCTGATAACTACATCTTTGCCCGCTTCAGCACATTCCTGTTCGGTAAGTCCAACCCAGGCAATTTCTGGCGACGTGAAGATACAACCAGGAATAGCGTCATAATCCATTATAGCCTCATGGCCGCAAGCGTTTTCCGCCGCAATGATACCTTGATGGGAAGCGGTATGCGCCAGCATCCACTTGCCGGTAACATCACCTACCGCGTAAACCCCAGGTACCGAAGTTTCCATTCTTTCATTGACGGTAATACCGTGACGCGTGTAAAGAATACCGGCTTTGTCGAGTTCTACCTTGTTAAAAATAGGCGTACGTCCTGTTGCCACCAAAACCTTTTCAGCAGAAAGCACTGTTTCTTTCCCTTTGCTTTCGACCGTCACTTCCAGGCCTTCAACCCCATGCTTAATACCTTTAACAATACTGCTTGTCATGGTTTTGATAAACTGTTTGCGCAAAGCCAAACCCATGCGTTTTTGCATATCGGTATCACAAAGCGGCAGAATGTTAGGAGCCATTTCCACAATGGTCACTTCGCAGCCAAACCCAGCATAGATGCCTGCAAATTCAACGCCGACAGCACCGGCACCGACTATGATGATGCTCTCAGGCACTTCACTCAAACTCAGAATATCGTCGCTATCAATGACACCAGTACATTCGCTGCCCGGGATAGGCGGTTTGGCCGGTACAGAGCCTGTTGCCAGAATTACCTTCTCAGCATGTATGCAGCGCTCTTCACCCGGATTGTCGGTAACGATATGAACACTATGCGCATCAATCAGATGAGCCGAACCTTCAACCAGTTCTATCTTATTGCTTTTAATCAGTTTTTCTATGCCACTGCGCAATTGGTAGATAACATTGTTCTTGCGCTCCATGATTTTATCCCAATCATAGGCATATTCGCTGACGAACATACCGAACTCTTCCGAGTGGGTAATGTCATGCCACTTTTCCGCACTTTTCAGCAAAGTTTTAGTGGGAATGCAGCCTCTGTTCAGACAAACCCCGCCCAAATCCTTCTTCTCAATCAGCAAAACCTTAGCCCCAAGCTGTGCAGCACGAATTGCGGCCACGTAACCGCCTGTACCTGCTCCGATCACACAAACCTGATAGTTCATTTTCCCGCCTCCCAATTTTATCTTTTCAGCGTCCAAGCATCTTGGGCATATTTCGTAACGGCTAATTCTCCGGCTGTCTCTTTTTCTGCAGCAGTCAGCTCTCCTCCAGCCAGTTCAATGCCCAGCGCTTCGGTAAAACCTGCTTCCATAGCAAGACGCGCTTCGTCCCAAGTAACATTTCTGCCTAAAGCAGTTTTCAGATCCATAACACGGTTTTTAAGCATGCTGCAGGTTTTCCCTTTTTCTTCGCTGCCGACACGCAAGATTCCTGCCAGCTGCTCAGCAGAAAAAGCAAGCAAAATCGAACCATGCTGCAAAATTACGCCATGCTTGCGTACCTGTGCGCTGCCAATCAGTTTTTTCTGGCTAACAGTCAGTTCATAATGCGAAGGCGCATCGAAACAAGCCGCCGATGCCGGCTGTGGTATCTTGTGTGCATAAGCCGCCTGCGGTTTTGTCATTTCAGCGGTCAGTCCCAATTTTGCCAGGCCAAGCAGCAACCCACGGCTCAGATAACGGTAGGAAGCAGTGATCGTCATCGGCATATCAGGGTAATCTTCACCGACGATAATACTGTAGGTCAATTCCTGGGCATGCAGGACAGCACGTCCACCTGTCAGGCGCCGCACCACATCAATGCCTTGCTTTTGGCAGGCGGCGAAGTTGATCTCCCGTTCACCGTGCTGAAAATAGCCGATGCTGACAGCAGCAGGCTGCCAACCATAAAAACGAATGGTCGGCGGCACCAGCCTGGCCGCATAGGAACCCATAATCGCTTCGTCTGTCGCCATATTGTCAGCGGCTGCTTGAAAACCTGAATTGAGCAAACGCCAGGTAACGGTTCCTTCTCTTTTTTGTGCCTGCTGCCATTGTTTCTCACTCAACATCCAACCACCCCGCTTTCCGTGAAAGCCAGTTCCAATTCATCCGTTGTCATCGGTCTGTGATAATTGTAGAGAACGTCACGTGGCTTCTCATTATAATAGGGCCTGTTGCAATCCTCACAACCTGTAGTACGAAAAGCATGACCATCAGCTAAAACTTCCCTTAAAGCCGGTACATTTATTTTGGTAATACGTTCGTTTTCGCATTCAACAACTGTCGCCGCATAACCTTTCTTCAATAACTCCAGTCCAATCTGCAAGCGGCGATAGCTGCCTCTGTCCGGCGGCTGCCGATTGGCAAATTTAGTACCCTTGAGCGGTGTAAAGGCGAAAAGTCCGACCGTTATCTGCCTTTGGTAACATTCGCAGATAACCTGCCACATTGCTTTTTCGGTTTCCCCCAGCCCTACAATCAGATGTGTCGTCATCCGCCCGGGAAAGCGTTCCGCACAAGCACATAATAAATCCCAGCGATTTTGCCAGGAACCGCCTTTAATCGAGGCAAAAAGTGCCGGCGTCGCAACGTCAAGAGCAAGGCCCAATCGTGAAGCACCCTTGGCAAAAAGCTCCGCCGCTTGTTCTACAGTAGTGAAATGGCTGGAAACCACGACCGGCAAATCACCATATTTTTTGAATTCCTCCAAAGCCCTGATGACCAGTGCATGGCTGTCTGGCGTATTCACAACCTGCAGACAAGCCCGTTTTATCTTACCAGCCTGAAAGGCAAGGCCAATATTTCTGATAGCGTCTGCCTCAGGAGTTTCTTCCCAAGCTACGCGTGATAGAAACTTGCTTTGAGCAGTGCTGTCACGAGCCTGAGCGCAAAAGGCACAATTGCGCATACAGTGTTCGCCCAACATAACATAAGCTGTCGTAGGCAGTGCGTCTATTTTTAACTGTCTGGCACCAACTGCTCCTGCCGTGCCGATAGATAATTTCCATTCGCTCATAAAACGCAGCACTCCCAGCTTTCTTTGATAGTCAGACCCAATTCACGGGCTCTTGCCAAAGCAGCAGCCGTTGGCTGGACAATGCCATTAATACCGGCTTCTATTGCCGCTTTATCGAGTTCACTTCTATAAGTTCCCCCCGGGCGCATACAGCCAAGGAATACTGGTGTTTCAGGCAGCAAAGTGCGCGCTTCGCCGAGAAGTTCCACAACTTCTGTCAGCGCCGGCGGAGGACATTCGGCATATTCCGTGCCCTTAGTCGGCATGAAAACGATAAAAACCAATCGTTCCAGACCTTCAGCTGCCAATAAACGCAAAGCTTCCCGTTCACCACGCAGCTTACCGCCATTCAGGCCTATACAGATATGCGGCGCAACATGCGCGCAGTATTTCTTTAACAAGCGGTAGCAGACAAGATAATCCCCTACCGTTTTATTTAATTTCAAAGTTTCTTTAATCGTCAGGTCATCGCCAAGAAAATCAAAAGAAACAACATCGGCCAGCGGTGCAACCGCCTTAATTTCCTCTTCAGACAAGAGCCCCACATGAAAATTATAGCGATGCTCACCTTTGATTTTTGCCAACTTATCTAATTTTTCCATTACCGCGACTTTGCCGGTCAAGTCACAGCCGCCGCTGATCAGGCAGCTTGCCCCCTTGATATCCTCTGTTTTTTCCAGCCCGGACAAAGGCGTCATCTTAGACAAATAATGCCCACCACAGTGGGCACATTTGAGGGCGCAGGCCGCTCCGGTTACGCTGATGCTCTCCGTATCCTGCGGCCTTGCTACCAAAAGTTCCGGTGCAAAATTTTGATGACGAATTTGCCAGGCAGCCGTCAAGGCTCCCATCTTACCACCGGTTTGCGGGCAGCCAGCGTTTCATCCAGACGGCTAACAATCGTATTGTGCGGTGCCGTATGGACAATTTCCGGATTTTCTGCCGCTTCTTGTGCTATTTTCTTCATCGCTTCGATAAAGCCGTCCAAAGTCTCTTTACTTTCCGATTCCGTAGGCTCAATCATCAGAGCTTCCTCTACAATTAATGGGAAGTAGATTGTTGGTGGATGATAACCATAATCAAGCAGACGTTTCGCAATATCCAAAGTATGAATTCCATACTCTTTCTGTTTCTTGGAAGTCAGTACGCATTCGTGCATACAGAACCGTTCAAATGGTGAATCAAAAGCTTCCGACAACATTTTTTTGCAGTAGTTAGCATTGAGGACTGCATCCTCACTGGTCTGACGCAGGCCAGCAGCGCCCATGGTCAGGATATAGGCATAAGCTTTGACGATAACACCGAAATTACCATGGAAGGCATGTACCTTGCCGATACTTTTTGCCGATGAAGCCCAAACATATTTGTCGCCCTGTTTCTCAACATGCGGATCAGGAAGAAATGGCAGCAATTTTTCCTTCACACCGATTGGCCCGGAACCAGGTCCGCCGCCGCCATGTGGCGTGGCAAAAGTTTTATGCAGATTAAAATGCACAACGTCAAAGCCCATATCGCCTGGACGAACTATGCCCATAATAGCGTTGGAATTAGCGCCATCATAATAAAGCAAACCGCCAGCTTCATGAACAATCTCGGCAATAGCTTCTATCTTGCTTTCAAAAAGTCCCAAAGTACTGGGGTTAGTCAGCATCAACGCAGCAGTATCAGGACCAACAGCAGCTTTAAGAGCTTCCAGGTCAATAGAACCGTCAGCTTCTGATTTTATTTCCAGGGCCTCCATACCGCACATAGCAGCAGAAGCAGGATTAGTACCATGAGCAGAGTCAGGTACGATAACCTTGGTACGAGCCAAATCACCGCGGTCACGATGGTAGGCGCGAATGAGTTTCAAACCGGTCAGTTCACCATGAGCACCAGCTGTAGGCTGCAGGGTCACACCTGCCATCCCGGATATTTCTGCCAGAATCCTTTCCATTTTGTACAGCACTTCCATAGCACCTTGAGCAATCTCTTCAGACTGTAGTGGGTGCAAAAGTGCAAGACCAGGATAGCGTGCAATATCTTCGTTGACCTTAGGGTTATATTTCATCGTGCAGGAACCAAGTGGATAAAAACCCGTATCAACACCAAAGTTTCGGTTAGACAACTGAGTGTAATGGCGCATTAGTTCCAGCTGACTTAATTCCGGCAAAGCTGCTTTTTCGCTGCGCAGATACTGAGCGGGTAATATGTTCTCAGCCTGCGGCACATCGCAAGCCGGCAAGTCTATCGCTTTGCGTCCCTGCTTACCTAATTCAAACAATAAAGGCTGCTCGTTCATTTCAACGCCTCCAATCCAGCCACCAAGGCGTCAATTTCAGCTTTGGTTCTCTTTTCCGTAACACAAATAAGCATATGGCCTGACAATTCCGGATAGTATTCGCCTAAATCCAGACCGCCGATTATTTTTTTGTCTAAAAGGTTTTTATTGATTTCAGCAATAGGTTTGTTGACTTTAACAACAAACTCCTGGAAGAACGGTGCACCAAAAGCCGGCTTAGCCGCAGCCGTTTTTAAAATCTCGTTATAGGCATAGTGAGCTTTTTGCAGGCACTGGTCAGCTGTTTCTGCATAGCCTTCCTTGCCCATCGTTGCCAGATAGACGGAAATCGCCAAAGCACAGAGTGCTTCATTGGAACAAATGTTGGAAGTAGCTTTCTCACGGCGGATATGCTGTTCACGCGCCTGCAGTGTCAGCACAAAGCCACGTTTGCCGTCCTTGTCTACAGTCTGCCCTACAATTCTGCCAGGCATCTTCCGCATCAGCTTGGTACTGGCGGCAAAGAAACCGAGATACGGACCACCAAAGGAAATAGCAAGTCCAAGCGGCTGTCCTTCACCTACTACCAGATCAGCACCGAGCTTGCCAGGTGCTTCCAAAATGCCCAAAGCAGTAGGATCAGCAACAGTTACAAAAAGAGCCCCGGCAGTATGTGCAATCTCAATCAGGGATGCCAGATCTTCAATATTGCCGAAGAAATTCGGATTTTGTACTATAACAGCCGCAGTTGCTTTACTGGTAAAAGTTTTTAATTTTTCATTAGAAGTAATCCCATCAACAAAATCAATTTCTTTAACCTCAAAATCAAAGTCACGAGCGTAGGTCATCAGTACTTCACGATAATTGGGATTAACACTCCTTGCTACTAAAATCTCTTTGCGATTCGTAGCATGGCAGGCAAGAATTGCCGCTTCCGCCATAGCAGTTGCCCCGTCATACATAGACGCATTAGCAACAGGCATACCGGTAATCTCGCAAATCATACTCTGATATTCCCACAGTGCCTGCAGATAGCCTTGAGATATTTCTGGCTGATATTGGGTATAAGCAGTATAAAATTCCGAACGACGCAAAACGTGGTCAACAGTACTGGGGATATAATGATCGTATGCGCCGGCACCTAAAAAACAGGCATATTCCTGCAAATTGGCATTCGCAGCCGCTAGCTTCTGAAAGTATTTAGTTAGCTCTGGTTCACTGAGAGGTCCAGGAAGATTTAGCGAGCGATGCAGTCTGATTTGTTCCGGAATGTCGCAAAACAAATCCATGGTATCTTTGACACCAATCGCTGCCAGCATCTCCTGTCTGTCCTCAGCAGTATGAGGCAGATAGCTCCAAGTCATTATCTTATGCCTCCTCGGACAAAAGTTTTTTGTAAGCTTCCGCATCCATAAGCTCTTTTAATTCGCTTTCCGCAGCAATTTCAACAACTGCAATCCAACCTTTACCATAAGGATCTTCATTGATCAATTGCGGTGCATCTGAAAGCTCCCCATTGGCTTCAACTACCTTGCCGGAAATCGGACTGTAAACATCGGAAACAGCTTTAACTGATTCAATAGTTGACAAACCATCCCCAGCGCCAAGGTCGGTGCCGACCTCTGGTACTTCAACGAAAACAACATCACCAAGCTGGTCTTGGGCGAAATCAGTAATGCCGATGATGGCCTTGCCGTTTTCAACTTTCACCCATTCATGGTCTGTGGAATACAATAATTCTGCTGGTATTTTCATAACAATCTCTCCTTTGATTTTTAAGTTTGATAGTTTTTTATTCAGCCTCTTTTGTAAAAAGGTTTTGCTACGATAACAGCGCTGATATCCTTGCCGCGAACTTCCACAGCAATTTCTCTGCCAATTGCAGCATAAGCGGCATCAATTAAAACCAACGCCATGTTTTTGCCCAATGTCGGAGCAGGAGAACCCGTAGTTACGGAACCGATAACCTTGCCGTCAGCTTTAACAGGGTAACCCGCTCTCGCTATACCACGGCCTGTGACTTCCACACCCATTACTTTCTTAGCTAGTCCTGCAGCCTTTTGTTCTTTCAAAGCTTCCAGGCCATTAAAAGCCTCCTTGTCCAGCTTAACAAAGCGCCCCAAACCAGCCATTAGCGGCGAAATTTCTGCCGACAATTCATGCCCATACAAAGGCAGGCAGCTTTCGAAACGCAATGTATCACGGCAGCCTAAGCCTGTCGGCAAAACACCTTCATCTTTGCCGGCAGCCATGATTGCTTCCCACAATTCTGCCGCATCGGCAGGTGCGCAGTAAATTTCATAACCGTCTTCGCCGGTGTAACCGGTACGTGACACCATGGTTTTCTTACCGGCAACCATAACTTCCGGTAGAAAATGATAGTATTGTATCTCGCTGACAGGAGCATCGGTCAGTTTGGAAAGGATAGCAACAGCCAAAGGTCCCTGCAGAGCAAGCTGCGCGGTTTCATCAGATTTATTGGTCAGGGCAACAGCAAAACCGGCAGCATTTTCACGCATCCAGTTCCAATCTTTCTCAATATTGGCTGCGTTGACAACAATCAGATATAATTCTTCGCTATATTTGTAAACCAGCAAATCGTCAACTGTGCCGCCATCTTTATAGCACATCGGTGAATACCGGATCTGCCCATCTTGCATACCAGCCAGATCATTGGTTACCAAGTTTTGCAGAAAGGCAAAGGCACCTTTACCCTCAGCCCAAATTTCTCCCATATGGGAAACATCAAACAAGCCTGCTTTGGTTCTTACTGCCTTATGCTCTTCAATAATACCGGAATATTGTACCGGCAAAAGCCAGCCGCCAAATTCCACAATTTTGCCGCCATATTTGATATGTGTATCATAAAGCGGTGTTTTCTTTCCTTCCATCTCTTTACCTCCTCATTTTGCAATGCATAAAAATATGAAATAAAAAAACAGAGACTCGAAGTCTATACTCCTTTGTCTCTGTTGTATCTGTGAGAGAATAAAAACGGTTGCACGCCAAACATTATAACTCCCAGAGGTTAGTCAGGTTAAAATCCTTTTGCCTGAGAGTTTCACAAAGTCACTTGCCCCTTCGGCGCCGCATTGAAGCGGTCTCTTTTTTAACCATCATCCCACCATATTCAATTGTCTTTACATATCCTTGACGTTATTATAGCTAGAAAAGACTTGTAAAGCAAGCCTAAAAATAATTATATCCTGTATACATTTTCAGGCAGGAACTCTGCTCTAAAGAACGAACAGTAAATTTATTCAAACTTTTGGAGGCTTGTCATAATGAAAAAAGAAAAATTAGCGAAACTCGCAGATGAGCTTGATAAATGTAACGCCTGTGCTTTTCGCGAATCAGCTATCGCGCCGGTAGGCTGGTTTGGTAATCCTGAGAGTCCAATTGTCTTCGTCGGCGAAGGTCCCGGCGGCGTCGAGGATGACTATGGCTGCCCATTAATCGGTCCATCAGGGCATCTGCTTGATAAGGCTCTTTGGTCCGTTAAAATGACTAGGGACAGAGTCCTGACGACCAATGTCATCAAGTGCCGCCCACGTAACAATAAGACACCTAATATAGCTGAAGCAGATTTCTGCGGTAAACTATGGCTGGAAAAAGAACTGGCAATCATACAGCCTAAAGTTATTGTCGCTTTGGGCGGTGTTGCCTTGCATTTTCTAGGTAATGCCGATATGCGAATTACCAAAGAGCGTGGTCAATGGTTCAAAACTACGCAAGGCTTCGACTGCATCGCAACCTTTCATCCTGCTTACTTGCTGCGCCTAAATGGTCATGACCTGGTAGCGGCGAAATGGGATGTCTTTCATGACCTCGAAGCCGCACGTGATAAGTTAATAGAAGCTGTTCCAGATTACCAATTGATGAGCGAAAAACCGACGAATCTTTTCGCTCTCTATGAGAAACGCAAAAAATAATAAGTAATAATAAGAATTAAAAATAACCGGCTGGCAGCCGGTTATTTTTTACGAAAAAACAGACTTAAATTAATCTGCATATTGTAATTTCTTATGTTAAACTCAATTATTCTTTATTTTTTATTGTTTTTCAGAAAAATATTTACATATTCTTAGCAATTAATTAAAATATCTGCAAAAGGACGGTGTAAACAATGGATAATATTGATAAAGCTATTCTAAATGAGCTTACACAAAACGCCAGAATGCCTGTCTCCGAAATCAGCAAAAAAGTTTCTCTGTCAATTCCTGCTGTCGCGGAACGAATCAGAAAGTTAGAGCAAAACAATATTATTGAAAAATATACCATCAAAATCAATAGACAAAAAGTTGAACAAAAATTATTAGCGTTTATTTTGGTAAATATAGACAGCACAGAAAACATCCAGCATTTTCGGGATACAATAACTCAGAGCTCCTGCGTTTTAGAGTGTCATCATGTGGCTGGCAACCATGATTATCTGTTAAAGGTCATTTCAGAAGATACCTTATCTCTAGAAAGATTTCTATCAAAAACGCTTAAAAATATCAAAGGCGTTGTCAGTTCCAATACAATTATCAGTTTGCTAACCTTAAAAGAAGAATTGAATACCTGAAGGATAAGAAAATGACAATATTATTTAATGGATTCAAATTCGGTTTACTATTACAATTAGCAGTTGGCCCTCTTTGTTTAATGACTTTTAACCTGGCACTCACTGAAGGTTTTTTTAAAGCTGTAGTCTTTGCCTCGTCAGTAACTTTAGTTGATGCTCTCTATATCAGTTTGGCTTGCGTAGGACTTGCTGAAACAATAAAAAAATCTAAGCTAACTCCATGGCTTAACTACGCTGGCAGTTTTATACTAATTTTCCTAGGCGGCAATCTGCTTATAAGTGCCGTAACAACAGCAGGTTCTTCTCTGCCTTTTCTTTCTCCATTTGGTACGCCGTACAAAATATTTGCGCAAGGCTTTATGCTCACTGTCACTAACCCTTTGACCGTCATCTTTTGGGGCAGTATTTTTTCCCTGCAAATTGTTGAAAAAAAGCTATCTGACACTCAACTGCGCCTTTTCGCCGCTGGTTGTATCCTGTCTTCCACATTTTTTCTTACCATTATCGCTTGCCTAGGTTCTCTTGCCACACCTTTTTTCTCACCAATAATTATCATAAGTTTAAACTCAATAGTTGCCTGTTTCCTAATTTACTGCGGAATTAAGAGTTTAATATATCGCTAAAAGTATAATGTAACATCCTAAGTCCTAAGAAATTTTACACTACTTTAATTAATACTGGTAAAACTAAAACTTTCCTGAAAATGTAAAAAGAGCCATTTCAGTGTTCTCGTCTGAAACGGCTCCTTTTTTATTACCCCTGTATGGGAGGCTATTCGCATACAGGGGGTCTACACCAAAAGGCATTTTATTGTGCTTTTAGTGGTGTTACTAAAATTATTTTACTCCGCCAATCATAGCAAGCATAGCGCCAGCTGCTACAGCGGTACCGATAACACCGGCAACGTTAGGTCCCATAGCATGCATAAGCAGGAAGTTTGAAGGATTAGCTTTTTGTCCTACGATCTGAGATACGCGGGCAGCCATTGGAACTGCGGATACACCGGCAGAACCAATCAATGGATTAATCTTACCACCGGTCATTTTCTTCATGATTTGTCCGAAGATAACGCCTGCTGCAGTACCTGCGGCAAATGCGATAAGACCGAGTACGATAATCAAGATGGTTTGGTAGTTAAGGAAGCTTTCAGCTTTCATAGTCAAACCAGTACCAGTTGCCAACATGATGGTTACAGTGTTCATCAAAGCATTTTGTGCAGTATCGGAAAGACGATCCAGGCAGCCAGCTTCTTTGAACAGGTTACCAAGCATCA
>JBFWIF010000045.1:0-18343 GCA_050256135.1 Acidaminococcaceae bacterium
TAACCTTGAGGGACTTATTGATATTAAGGAACGAGCAAAAAATAATGATAAACCTGTTTTGGTGCATGTTATTACAAAAAAGGGAAAAGGGTATTTGCCAGCTGAAACAAATCCCGATAAGTTTCACGGTACAGGTGCATTTGAAATAGCTACCGGCGAAAAAATATCGGTGGAAGGTGCACCAAAAACTTACACTGAAGTATTTGGTGATACATTAGTTAAGCTTGCTGGAAATAATCCTAATATTGTTGCTATCACAGCAGCAATGCGTGATGGTACTGGATTGACAAAATTTTTCGAGAAATTTCCGGAAAGGGCTTTTGATGTTGGTATTGCGGAACAACACGCTGTAACGATGGCAGCCGGATTGGCAGCTAATAATATGAGGCCTGTAGTAGCAATATATTCTACATTTTTGCAACGAGCATATGACCAAGTTCTTCATGATGTATGCATGCAGAATCTTCCGGTAGTCTTTTGTTTGGACAGAGCAGGTTTAGTTGGGGATGACGGGTACACTCATCATGGTATTTTTGACTATTCATATCTCAGGATGATGCCAGGCATGACGATTATGGCACCAAAGGATGAAAATGAACTGCGGCACATGCTTTACACTGCTTTTGATATAAAAGGACCTGTTGCTATTCGCTATCCAAGAGGTACTGGTCTTGGTGTAGCGTGTACAGAAGAATTAAAACTTTTATCATATAGCAAAGCTGAGAAAATTAAAGATGGTAATGATGTTTGTATCTGGGCAGCTGGAAGCATGGTTGCATCAGCTGTTGATGTTGCATCTAGATTGCAGACTTTTGGTTATAGTGCTGCTGTTATCAATATGCGGTTTATAAAGCCATTAGACGAAGAGATGTTAATTCAATGTGCCAATAACTATAAAAACTTAGTAGTAATGGAAGAAAATGTCCTTGCTGGTGGTGCTGGCACGGAAATTTTAGAAGTACTTAATAAAAATGATTTGTTGCATGATACCAGAGTGCTTAATTTTGGCATTCCAGATATTCTTGTACCGCATGGTGACAAGAAATTACTTTTTAGAGATATTGGACTGGATGTGACAGGAATGACCAGAGATATTACTGAATGGTTAGCAAAGGAAAATGGGGGATCCGTGTGGCGAAGAAACGTTTAGACGTACTCATAGTTGAGCAGGGATTTTTTGAGAATCGTTCTAAGGCACAGGCGGCTATTATGGCTGGACAGGTTTTGGTGAATGATCTTAAAGTTGATAAGCCTGGAACTCAGGTTACTGAAGAAGTAAAAATAAAAATTATAGGTAATAAACTTCCTTATGTTAGTCGCGGTGGATTAAAACTGGAAAAAGCTTTGAAAGTCTTTCCTATATCACTTAAGGATAAAATTATTGCTGATATAGGAGCATCGACTGGAGGATTTACTGACTGTTCGCTCCAAAATGGGGCACGCAAAGTTTATGCGATTGATGTTGGCTATGGACAGCTTGCCTGGAGCCTTCGCAATGATGAACGCGTAGTAAATATGGAGAGAACGAATGTCAGATATCTGGATGAATCATCACTACCGGAGAAAATTCAAGTTGCTACTATTGATGTTGCCTTTATTTCTTTAGCTAAAGTTTTACCGGCAGTAAGAAAACTTTTGAGCGATGATGGCTGTGTTATAGCTTTAATAAAACCGCAGTTTGAAGCTGGTAGGGATAAGGTTGGGAAAAAAGGCGTCGTGCGTGATGCCAAAGTTCATGAAGAAGTCATAGAAAAAGTAATAAATATGGCAAGGGATGAAAAGTTTGGTATAGGGGGGCTTGATTACTCACCTATTAAAGGACCAGAGGGAAATATCGAATACTTGTTATATTTAACTTCGAATGAAAACGATAATATCGATGCTAAAAGGGCAAGCCAGATTGTTGCTTTGTCACATGGGACTCTGGAGGAAGTTGTGGAGGAGAAGAACCTATGAGGAGATTAGCATTAGGAATTTTCCCTAATCTGGAGAAGAATAATGTTCGCACTGTGTTGAGGCATGTCATTGACTTTTGTCTAAATAATAGTATTGAACCGATATTGCCATATACCATTGCGGACGAATATAATTGCAAAGGTTATTCAACAGATGATCGCTTATCTATGCAGTGTTTCACGGCAGCGATGTCTTTAGGCGGTGACGGAACGTTGCTGAGAATGACCAGACATACGGCTTCACTTGGAATTCCCGTTTTTGGAGTAAACTTTGGCAAGTTAGGATTTTTAACTGAAGTAGAATTCCCACAGATGGAGAAAGCTATATTAAAAGTCAGAGATGGGGATTTTTGGGTTGAAAGACGCAGCATGCTGCAAGCCATAGTATATGATGAAAATAAACACGAAGCTATATGTGCCCATGCGCTTAATGATTTTGTGTTGACTAAAGGACATTTTTCAAGGCTGGCCAGGTTAGATGTCAGAATCGCTGGTCAGAAATCAGTAGTTTATCCGTCAGATGGCGTTATTGTAGCAACAGCAACAGGATCAACTGCTTATTCGTTGGCTGCTGGCGGTCCAATTGTTTATCCTGGTTTGGACGTTAGCATATTAACACCCATCTGTGCACATTCACTGGAAACCAGGCCGTTAATCATTCCAATGGCTGATACTATTGAAATTAGTGTCATGCCACCATGTGATGAATGGTATCTTTCTGCCGACGGAATTAATATTAAACGTATAACAGAGAAGGAAAAGGTTGTTATTCAAAAAAGTCCGCTTAGTGTTCAATTTCTTCACATCTATCCGTCGACTTATTACGAAACATGGCAGGAAAAGTTGCGTAGAGGCGGGGAAAATACGAAGTTTCAAGGATAATTAAGGGGGATATTTATGAAAATTACTAGACATGAAAAAATTAAGGAAATCATTGAATCTCAAGTAATCGAAACTCAGGATGATTTGGCACAAGCATTGCGTAATAGTGGTATTGACGTTACTCAGGCTACGGTTTCAAGAGATATTAAAGAATTAATGCTTATTAAGATTCCTGATGCAAGCGGTGGCTACAGATATGCTTTTCCAAAAGAGCATGGGATGATTCTGTCTCAAGGAAGATTGGAACGTACCTTTCAGGATTCAATATTAAGCATTGGTATCTCTGAGAATCTAGTAGTAATTCGTACTTTACCTGGTACAGCACAAGCTGTAGCTTATGGTATAGATTATATGAAGTGGCCAGAAGTTTTAGGGACGGTTGCTGGCGATGATACGATTTTTGTTGCTGTAGATAATCGCGATAATATTCCAGCGTTTACAGCTCGCTTAAATATGCATATTTAATGTGAAGATGGTGAAAATATGCTGAAGTCATTACATGTTCATAATTTTGCCTTAATTGCTGACACAAGAATAGAATTGGGACCTGGCTTCAATGTGTTTTCTGGAGAAACAGGTGCTGGCAAGTCAATATTGATAGATGCTCTTGGTATAGTATTAGGAAACAGGGCATCTACAGAATATATTCGCGATGGCGAGGATCAATATTGGGTACAGGCTGTTTTTGATATTTCTGGTTTACCAACTATTTTGCCTATTCTGCTTGAATATGGGATAGAAACAGATGAAGACTTTCTATTTTTACACAGGAAAGTTCTGAAATCAGGAAAAAGCATGGCGATGGTAAACGGCATTCAAGTTCCACTAAATTTATTGCAAAAGCTTAGCGAGCAGCTTATCGATCTACATGGACAACATGAGAACCAAAGATTATTAAAAGCTGGTGAACCGTTAAACTTAATTGATTTATATGCTTCTGAAAATATTGATGACTTGTTAAGAGACTATAAATCAAAATATGATGAATTTATTATAGTTAAACAAGAACTTGCTAGTCTTAATGCTCAAGATATTGACCGTGAAAAAAGCATCGAGCGGCTTGAATGGGAGATTAATGAAATTGAGTCAGCAAAATTATTTTCTGGTGAAGAAGAAGTTCTACAGGAAACAGCTAGAAAACTAACTAATAGTACTAAGATCAAGTCGTCTGTTACTATTGCTTATGAATTGCTAAATGGTAATGAAAATGGTATTCCTGGAATTCTTGATAGTTTAAGTTCAGCTCGCAACAATATTTCTTCAGCCTTGGCATATGATAAAGAATTAGAAAACTTTTACAATGCTTTTGATAGTGCATGGTTAACATTAGAAGATGTTAGACAAAGTCTAAGCAACTATATTGAAAAAGATGATTTTGACCCTTCCTTTTTGACAAAAGTGCAAGAGAGGCTTGACCTGTGGTATCGTTTGAAGAAAAAATATGGTAATACCTTTGAAGCAATACAGAATTATTTATCTAGTGCAAAAGAACAGCTTAATGATTTAATATTAATATCTGACCGTATTGATAGTAAGAAATTGCAGCTAAAGACTTTGCATGATATTTTAATTATGACAGCGACAGAATTAACCTCTGTAAGAATTTTAAACGCTAAAAAGTTTGAAAGCTTAGTAACGCAGCATATAAGGGATCTCGCAATGCCACAGGGTAAATTTCAGGTGGTATTAACAAAAAAAGCTGAGCTTGGCTCATGCGGTTCTGATGATGCTCAATTCTATTTCACTGCTAATCTTGGTCAGGAAGCCAGACTTCTTTCTAAGGTAGCCTCGGGCGGTGAATTGGCAAGAATTGCTTTGGCAATTAAAACCGTTTTATTAGAAAAATCTGGTGTTCCAACTATGGTTTTTGATGAAATTGATACTGGTGTGGGCGGCGTCACAGCGCAAAAAATGGCGGAGAAAATTGCAATAATTGCTAATGTAAGACAAGTTCTTTGTATTACACACTTGGCTCAGATTGCAACTTTTGCTGATAACCATTTATATATCGAAAAAATTGTAAATGATAATAAGACAAGCACGTCGGTGAGACAGCTTGACGCAAAAGAAAGAGTAACGGAAATAATGCGTATGGTTGGTGGTAATAATATATCTGAAGCGTCAAGAATTAATGCCGAACAACTATTGTTAATGGCTGAAAAAATTAAGAATAATGTGAAAATAAACAAATAATTACGATTATATAGTACGGTATTTGTATTGCGCCTTAGGAGGGAAGTAGTATATTGAACCTATTGGAAAAGGGTAAGCTGTGGGAAAAACATTTATCAACAGAAACTGTGTTTGATGGTAAATTTCTCAAGATTGCAGTTGACAAAGTAATCCTGCCAAATGGCAGAGAGGCTGTCAGAGAATTAGTTCATCACCCTGGAGCAGTTGCTATTTTACCGATTTTAGAAGATGGTAGCATAGTATTTGTCAAGCAGTACAGGTATCCTTTGGATTCCGTTCTTTATGAAATTCCTGCTGGAAAATTGGAAATAAATGAGGAGCCCTTAAAATGTGCTATCAGGGAGCTATCCGAAGAAACTGGTTATTCAGCTGCAAAGTGGAGTAAACTGACAACTATAGCAACAACTCCTGGGTTTACTGATGAGATTATTCACCTATATTTGGCTGAAGGGCTCGAACTGCATGAACAGCATACTGATGATGATGAATTTATAGAAGTTGTTACAATTGAAAAAGAGGATGTAAGAAAGATGCTATTAGCCGAAGCTATTTTTGACGCTAAGACATTAAGCGCTCTTTATCTGTATTTTTTAAGAAAAGAATAAATAATATTGTAATTTTATAATTTTTATTGCTTTATTATTAAATGTATACTGTATATTAGTATTATTTTGCAGGATAACTGGATTTTGTAACGAAATACTAATCAGTTTCATATTTGCAAGTGAATCGGGGGAGGGGTATTTTAATGGACGTACTAAAAGTATCGGCAAAGTCTAACCCAAATTCTGTAGCAGGTGCTCTTGCAGGTGTTTTACGTGAGCATGGAAGGGCTGAAATGCAGGCAATTGGTGCTGGCGCACTTAATCAGGCAATTAAAGCAATTGCTATAGCGCGAGGATTTGTTGCTCCAAGTGGTATGGATCTTATCTGTATTCCGGCATTTATTGAAATTGAAATTGAAGGCGGACAGCGAACAGCTATTAAGTTGCTTGTAGAGCCTCGCTAAAAAATAAAAGCGCACTTTTGGTATAAAAAACCAAAAGTGCGCTTTTTAATTTTGTGTTTGTGAAGCCTATGAAAAGATTACTTTCTATATTTATTAATAAATCTGCCGATGCGTTCAAGAGCTATCTTAAGATTTTCCTGAGAATAAGCGTAAGAACAACGTATAAATCCTTCACCACTGCTACCAAAGATGCTTCCTGGTATTACTAAAACTTCTTCCTCATTCAATAGTTTTTCAACAAACTCCATACTTGTTAGGCCAGTTTCTTTGATACAGGGAAATACGTAAAACGCACCTTCTGGTGAATAAAGTGGTATATTCATTGTTTTAAAGGCTTCAATCATGATTTTTCTGCGTATATCATATTCGGCAACCATTGCCTTTACATCATTTTGACAGTATTTTAAAGCTGCAATTGCACCATACTGTGCAGTAGAGTTGGCACATAACACAACATTTTGATGCAATAAGTTCATTGCACTTATAATAGCAGCAGGAGCCGTGATGTAACCAAGACGCAAACCTGTCATTGCATAAGCTTTGGAGAAACCATTCAATACAATTGTACGATCACGGAATTCTGGATAGGCGGTGAACATAGTATGCTTTTTCTCATCATAGGTAAGATGAGCATATAACTCATCGGAAACAATTACAAGGTTGTGTCTTGCGGCCCAATCGCCAATTAGTTTGATTTGTTCTTTGCTTATTATGGCACCTGTAGGATTATTTGGGTAACCCAAAAGAATCGCCTTGGTTTTTGTTGTTATAGATTTTTCGAGATTTTCTATAGTCGGAACAAAATTATCTTCTAAAAATGTTTCTACAGGTACTGGTTTAGCACCGGACAAGATGATACACGCTTTATTAGCTACATAACATGGTTCGGGAATAATTATTTCGTCATCAGGCGCTAAAATTGAGCTAATAACAACATATAGTGCCTCACTGACGCCAACCGTTACCATAATTTCGGTTTTGGGATCATACTTTACACCATAGTTTTTGTATGTGTCCTCGGCGATTGCTTCACGAAGTGCCAAAAGGCCAAGAGTTGAGGTATATGTACTTTTGCCAGAGTTTATACTAGCAATACAAGCTTCTTTTACCTTCTCCGGAATATCGAAGTCAGGTTCCCCGACACTTAGGGGTACAATATTTGGATTATTGGCGGTAATTTCCAAAAATTTCGCTAACCCAGATGGGGGTAATGCTTTGATAAATGGTGATACAACTGTGTTAAAATCGAACGTTGACATACACGATAACCTACCTTTCAAAATATAAAAGCAAAACTTAGACAGAAAAACATCCTGCAAAAATGCACGGGACGAAAAATTTAGATCATTTTCGTTAAATCTAGCACATTTAGTGCCTATAGGCAATATTATAAGCAAAAAATATTGTATATATTAAGTTTGTCTAAATAATTGTTATTATATTTACGTTTTACTTTGTGTCTAACTAAAGGTACCTCTTGTTTCATTAATTACTTTATGATATAATTACGTTCGGTTAAAAACACACGCGGAGTATTGCGTCTTCTGTCCGGGCATTATTGGTTCCGGTTAACGGCGAAAAAAATCCGTGGAGGAAAAAACAGGAGGAATTTGAAATGGCAATTATTTCTATGAAACAACTACTTGAGGCTGGCGTACATTTTGGTCATCAGACCAGACGCTGGAATCCGAAGATGGCTCCATACATCTTCACTGAAAGAAATGGTATTTATATCATTGATTTGCAAAAAACTGTTAAGAAAGTTGAAGAAGCTTATAATTTCATTCGCGAAGTAGCAGCACGCGGCGAGAGCATTTTATTTGTAGGCACTAAAAAACAAGCACAAGATGCTATGCGTGATGAAGCTATTCGTTGCAACATGTTTTATGTAAATGAAAGATGGCTTGGTGGTATGATGACTAACTTTAAAACCATTCAAGCTCGTATTAATCGTTTGCGTAAATTGGAAGAAATGGAAGCAAACGGAACTTTTGATTTACTTCCTAAAAAGGAAGTGCTTGGACTTCGTCACGAAATGGAAAAACTTACAAAATATCTTGGTGGCATCAAAGACATGAAAAAACTACCAGGTGCTTTGTTTATAGTTGACCCACGCAAAGAACATATTGCAGTTTTGGAAGCACATAAATTGAATATTCCTATTGTTGCTACAGTTGACACTAACTGTGATCCGGATGAAATTGATCATGTTATTCCTGCAAATGATGACGCAATTCGTGCAGTAAAACTTTTGACTGCAAAAATGGCCGATGCTGTTTTAGAAGGACGTCAAGGTATGCAAGTGGAAGAAACTGAGGCAGTTGCTGAAACAGAAGAAACTGAAAAAGTTGAAGGATAGTTCAAAAATTTTAACTTGTAGCTGAAAAGGGGAGGCAAAATTTTATGGCTGAAATTACTGCTGCTTTGGTAAAAGAATTGCGCGAGCGTACTGGTGCTGGCATGATGGATTGTAAAAAGGCTTTGACAGAGACTGCTGGCGACATTGATAAAGCGATTGACTTTTTACGTGAAAAAGGTTTAGCTGCTGCAGCTAAAAAGGCTGGACGTGTTGCTGCTGAAGGCCTTGTGGAAGCTTATATTCACGCAGGTGGAAGAATTGGGGTTTTGGTTGAAGTTAACTGCGAAACTGATTTTGTTGCCAAGACTGATGCTTTCAAAAATTTAACCAAGGATATTGCGATGCATATAGCTGCTGCAAATCCAACATACTTGAAGCGTGATGAAGTGCCGACAAGCGAACTTGAACACGAGAAAGAAGTTCTTTCTGAGCAAGCTCGTAATGAAGGTAAACCTGAAAAAATTATTGAAAAAATGGTTTCTGGACGCATAGAAAAATATTATAAAGAAGTTTGCCTGCTAGATCAAGACTTTGTTAAGGATCCAGACAAAACCATCAGCGATTTGATTACTGAAAGCATTGCTAAGATTGGTGAAAACATTTCAATTCGACGTTTTACCCGTTATTATTTGGGTGAAGGTATTGAGAAGAAAGAAACTGATTTTGCTGCTGAAGTTATGTCGTTTGTAAAATAAAAAGCAGATACAAAATAAGAGAACACTTTAGTGTTCTCTTATTTTATGAAACAATGAAATAAATAAAAATGTTTTATTTCAGCAAAGAGGAAATTCATTAAGCTTGTAGAAATTAAACTGGGTGAGGAACTTGTTGGGAGGTAATAAAAATTGCCAAATAATATGAAATTCAAACGTGTAATATTAAAATTAAGCGGCGAAGCCTTGGCTGGTGATAGAGGTTTTGGTATTGATCCGGAGGTAGTAGACTCTATAGCAAAGCAGATTCAAGATGTTTTATCTGCTGGACTTGAGGTTGCTATTGTAAATGGTGGAGGAAATATATGGCGTGGCCTTTCGGGAAGCGCAAAAGGCATGGACCGTGCCACTGCAGATTATATGGGCATGCTGGCAACAGTTATTAATTCGTTGGCCTTGCAGGATGCTATGGAAAATCGTGGTGTTGTGACAAGAGTGCAAACTGCTATTGAAATGCGACAGATTGCAGAACCTTATATCAGACGCAGAGCTATTCGTCATATGGAAAAAGGACGCGTTGTTATTTTTGCGGCTGGAACAGGGAACCCATATTTTTCTACTGATACTACAGCAGCGCTCAGAGCGGCAGAAATTGAAGCAGATGTTATTCTAATGGCGAAAAAAGGTGTTGACGGGGTATATGACCTAGACCCAGCTAAGCATCCAGAAGCAAAGAAATTTGAGAAGCTTGACTATATTGAGGTAATACAACGTAATTTAGGAGTCATGGATTCTACTGCTATCAGTCTATGTATGGATAATAAGATACCTATTGTTGTTTTTAATATTGATAAACCAGGGAATATCCTTAGGGCAGCTTTAGGAGAACATATCGGAACTTTGGTTGGAGGGATATAAATGACCACGATTAGCGATGTTATGGAACAAACAAACTTTAAAATGAATAAGACCATTGAGCTTTTGAGGGCAGATTTGGCTACAGTTAGGGCTGGCCGTGCCACTCCTTCACTTCTTGAGAAAGTATTTGTTGATTATTATGGCACACCTACACCTATAAGCCAAGTGGCTAATGTTACTGTTCCTGAGCCACGCATGATTATAATTCAACCATGGGAAAGAACATTATTAAAGGATATAGAAAAAGCCATAATGAAATCAGATTTGGGCTTAAATCCGAATAGTGATGGAACAGTAATAAGATTAAACTTGCCACAGCTTACTGAAGAGCGTAGAAAAGAACTTGTTAAAGTAGTCCATAAGAAATCTGAGGATAGTAGGGTAGTTATAAGAAATGTCAGAAGAGAAGCAAATGACTTGATCAAGAAAATTGAGAAAGCTAAAGAAATCACTGAGGATGAAGCAAAAAAGGCTATGGATGAAATGCAGAAAATTACTGATAAGTTTATTAAAGAAATAGATGGTATAATGGCTCACAAAGAAAAAGAAGTTATGGAAGTGTGAAAATTGGCTTTAAATGTACCTGATTTGCTTGCTTATAGATTGGATATAGCAACAGATATTTTGGACAAACTTGGTTGGAAGTATAAGGTTGATGTAACTAAGCCTCCAAGAATGATCGTAGAAGAATGCCTAGGCGTGCCTTCACTTTACGTTGTTCAACAATCGCTGGCTGCAGATCAAACAATCTGTTTAATAAGCTCATATAGATTTCGAAGGGAGGTGCAATGAACAATGGCATACAAAATTAATGAAGAGGAATGCGTTGGCTGTGGAACATGCGCTGGCACATGCCCAGTTGGTGCTATCGTAGAAGATGGTGCTAAGTATAAGATTACTGAATCTGAATGTGTTGAGTGTGGTGCATGCGCTTCTGTTTGCCCAGTAGGTGCGATTAAACAACCTGAATGAGTAAATGAAATGCGCAACCCCCTCAAATAAGAGGGGGTTGCGCCTGTTTTTCTATTATTAGTTATTTACGGCGGTGCGAGATTATGCTTAAAAAAATATTTGAAACTAAGAACAGTGAACAACCAGTTCCTAAGCAATTAATAGAAAGTAATATTAATCCCCAATTTATTCCGCAGCATATTGCTTTAATCATGGATGGTAATGGCAGATGGGCGAAGGAACAGGGTAAACCACGTACTTACGGGCATTATGCTGGTGCTGAAAGATTAAAAGAGATTGTACGCATTGCTGATAATATTGGTGTAAAGGCGCTAAGCGCCTATGCTTTTTCTACTGAAAACTGGAAAAGACCGGCTAGTGAAGTTAATTTTATTATGAAACTCTTAGACCGTTATTTGACAAATGAAATTGATACTTTTCAGAAAAATAATGTTTGTGTTCGTTTTATGGGTAGCCGTGACGGTTTACCAAAAAATGTACAGGAGAAAATGGACAATGCTGTTCAGAAAACAAAAGACAATACGGGTATTATTCTTAATTTAGCAATTAACTATGGGGGACAGACTGAAATTTTGGAAGCAGTAAAAAGAATAGCTGCTGAAGTAAAAAATGGTCTTCTTTCGATTGATGAAATAAATTTAAATTGTTTTGAAAGTCACTTATATACAAAGGATTTGCCACCGCTTGATCTATTAATAAGAACTGGCGGCGATCGCAGAATTAGCAATTTTATGTTATGGCAAATTGCATATGCTGAAATTTGGAACACGGAAATTTACTGGCCAGATTTTTCTAGCGAATATTTTCTGCAAGCAATAAGAGATTTTCAAAAGCGCGACCGCCGTTTCGGTGGTTTAAATACCAAATAAGCAAGCGGGTGTGATATGTTAAAACGTACATTTACTGCCATAGTGGGCATCACGGCAGCATTTTTTTTAATAAGAAGCGGTGGCTTAATATTTGCATCTGCCGTACTAGTTTTGGCTCTTATTGGCTGGTATGAATTCAGAGTAATGATGCTTAGCAAGGGATACAAGGTCTATTATCTTACAAGCGGAACCGCTGTAGCTCTCCTAAATATATTGCCTGCATTTGGTTACAAAGATACGCTGGTGCCAATTCTTACCGCTGCTATAATTTCCATTATGCTTGAAGGACTATATTATCATAAGCGAGGTAATTGGGCCCCAGAAGTGGCTCTTTCTTCTTTTTCTGTTTTGTATATTGGTTTGTTGTTTTCGCATTTTATAATGTTACGTGAAGTATCTTCTTCTATGGTCAGTGTTATTGGTATGGGAAGTATGTCTTTAGGAGAAGTTTTTCTTTGGCTGGTTCTTTTTGGAACCTGGGCTAGTGATACTTTTGCTTATATATTTGGCTGCGCTTTTGGTAAAAAACCGCTTTGCCAGGCTGTTAGCCCTAAAAAGAGCATTGAGGGAGCAATTGCTGGCTTTCTTGGATGTGTACTTGTTGTGATGTATTTAGGGACATCTATACTTGCATTTGACATTCTAAGAACACTAATTTTATCAATTTTGATTGCAATATTTGCACCTCTAGGAGATTTGGTTGAATCTTTACTAAAAAGGTCATTTGGTGTTAAAGATTCAGGTAATGTTTTCCCAGGGCATGGTGGTGTTCTTGATCGTTTTGACAGTGTTCTGTTTGCTATACCTATCACATATTATTTTATTTTTTATTTTTTTATAAGTAGATAAAAGGTGGGTTTCTTAAAATGATGAAAACAATTGCGGTGATGGGCAGTACAGGTTCAATTGGCAGGCAAACATTAGACGTTGTTAAGGCAAATCCTGAAAAAGTTAAAATAGGTGCGCTTGCCGCTAATGGCAATGACGAGCTCATGGAAGAACAGATAAGGAAATTTAATCCAGATATAGCTGCGGTATTTGACGATGCAGCTGCAAATCGACTTAGAAATCGCTATCATGGTAAAACTGAAATTTTATCTGGTGAAGAAGGACTGCTAGCTGTTGCTACTTACAGCAACATAGATACAGTAGTAGCTGCAGTTTCAGGCTACGCCGGCCTTCGCTCAACTCTGGCAGCCGTAGAACACAAAAAAAATATTGCTTTGGCTAACAAAGAGACTCTTGTAGCGGCTGGCGGACTTTTTATTGAAGCTGTTAAAAGAAATAATGTTTCATTATTACCAGTTGATAGTGAGCATAGTGCTATCTTTCAGTCGCTTAACGGTGAAAGAAATGATGAAATCAAGCGTTTATTGATTACTGCATCAGGTGGTCCATTCAGAGGGCAACAAAAGAGTGATTTGGAAAAAGTTTCACTTGAACAGTGTTTGAAACACCCTAGATGGAGTATGGGTAAGAAAATAACTGTAGATTCTGCTACATTGGCCAATAAAGGACTTGAAGTTATTGAGGCTCACTGGCTTTTTGGCATTGATTACGATAAAATAGATGTAGTTGTTCATCCACAAAGTATCATACATTCACTTGTTGAATTTAAGGATGGCTCTGTGATTGCGCAGATGGGACTTACAGACATGAAGTTGCCAATACAATACGCGCTTTCATTCCCGAAAAGATGGGATAATGCATTTGGACAACTTGATTTGGTAAAAGCATCACCATTAACTTTTGAACAACCAGACGTTGAAACATTTCCGTTACTTAAACTTGCTGTTGAATGTGGCCAAATTGGTGGAACTGCTCCATGTGCTTTTAATGCTGCTAATGAAGAGGCGGTTTATGCCTTTTTAGCAGGAAAGATTAAATTTTTAGACATTGCTGCAATCGTTTTGAATACTTTGGACATGCATAAAAATATTACAGTTCCAACAATAGAAGATATTGAAAACTGTGACAAAGAATCAAGAGCGAATGCTAGGTTAATTATAAAAAATATGAATTAGATAGGTTGGGAGGATAACTTTTGACTACAATATTAGCCGCAATTTTTGTTTTTGGTGTTTTGGTAACGGTGCATGAATTTGGGCATTTTATTACTGCCAAACTTGCTGGTATGAGGGTCGATGAATTTGCCGTTGGTTTCGGTCCTAAAATATATCAGACTACTGAAGGAGAAACCCAGTACTCTCTACGTCTAATACCTTTAGGAGGATATAATAAAATTGCGGGAATGGATCCTGAAGAAGAACCAACACCCGATGGTTTTAATTCAAAACCTATTCTTTCTCGTATGCTGGTAATTCTTGCCGGCCCAATAATGAATTTTATTCTACCTGTATTGTTGTTTTTTTGTATTTTTGCTATTAATGGTATTGATCAGCCAGTAAATGAAAATGTAATTGGCGATGTAATACCAGGCAAACCTGCCGCGCAAGCTGGTTTAATGGCAGGAGATAGAATCGTATCAATTAACGGCGAAAAAATGGTGACTTTTGACGGTCTTGTCACTACACTGGCAAAGTATCCTAATCAGGAAGTAACTTTAGAAGTACAAAGAGATGGAAAGGTTAGTGAGTATAAAATCGTCTCAGAGTATAATGAAGAATTTAAACGTCCGCTCATAGGTGTATATCCATTATTCACTAAACAATCTTTATCTATTTTTGAGGCTGCAAAATTTTCTGTTATCCATACCAAAAATATTATGTTAGGTATGGTTAATGGTTTAATTAAAATAATATCAGGCAAAGCTCCAGCAGATGTTGCCGGTCCAATAGGTGTTGCACAAATGGCGGGAGAAGTTGCACAACAGGGAATAATGTCCTTATTAAACTTTGTTGCTTTTTTAAGTATTAATTTAGGCATTATGAATCTCTTACCAATACCTGCTTTGGATGGTGGACACTTTATAGTTCTAAGTCTCGAAGCGTTGCGTGGAAAATCGCTTAGCGCTAAGACGATGAATATTATCCAAATGATTGGTTTTGCATTTATTCTTGCTATTACTTTAGCAGCAACCTTCATGGATCTAACAAAATAGCGTTTCAAGCTTGGAGGATGAAAAATGTATAGACGTAAAAGCCGTCAATTAAAATTAGGAAACCTACTCATAGGCGGCGATGCTCCGATTTCTGTTCAATCAATGACAAATACGAAAACAGAAAATGTAGAAGCAACAGTTACCCAAATAAGAGAGTTAACAGCATTGGGCTGTGATGTTATTCGCTGCGCTGTTCCAGATTTAAGAGCTGCACATGCTCTTGCAACAATAAAAGAACAAATTTCTATTCCTTTGATTGCTGACATTCACTTTGATTATAAATTAGCACTGGAGGCTCTTGCTGCTGGTGTAGATGGACTGCGGTTAAATCCTGGCAATATAGGAGGCGAAGATGAAGTAGCTAAAGTAATAGCGAAAGCCTCTGAACGTAATATTCCAATCAGGATAGGCGTTAATGCCGGCTCCTTACCTAAAGATATATTATTGAAGTATGGTCATCCAACTCCAGAAGCTTTGGTTGAAGCAGCATGGCGGCATATAAAAATACTAGAAGAACATGATTACCAAAACATTAAAATTTCATTAAAAGCGCACGATGTTCCTCTGACAATTGCTGCTTATAGATTAATGGCGGAACAATGCGACTATCCTCTTCATGTCGGCATTACAGAAGCTGGAACAGTAAATTCCGGCATCATTAAGTCAGCTGTGGGAATTGGAGCGTTATTGTCAGAAGGCATAGGCGATACAATACGTGTTTCGCTGACAGGCGATCCTGCCAATGAAGTTCGAGTAGCGTATCAGATATTAAAAGCCTTGGGATTGCGAGAATATGGTCCGACATTGATTTCTTGTCCAACTTGTGGCAGAACACAGATTAATCTTGAAAAATTGGCGCTTGAAGTTGAAAGACGCCTAGAAAATATAAAGGAACCTATCACCGTTGCAGTAATGGGTTGTGTTGTAAATGGGCCAGGTGAAGCACGAGAAGCTGATATTGGTATTGCCGGCGGTATTTCGGAAGGACTAATCTTTAGAAAAGGTAAAATTATTAAAAAGGTTAGTGAAGAAGAAATTATCGATGCACTTTTTGCTGAGATTGATAAAATACTTATTGAGAGGAAGATTAATTAATGCGAGTTTCAAGGTTATATGCACCAACATTACGTGAAGTACCGGCAGAAGCTGAGGTTGTTAGTCACCAATTAATGCTTAGAGCAGGATTTATGCGCAAAGCTGCTGGCGGTATTTATAGTTATTTACCATTGGCTTTACGTGTTTTAAAAAAAATTGAAGCAATTGTTCGTGAAGAAATGGACCAAGCTGGTGCTCAAGAGCTATTAATGCCAATAGTACAACCTGCGGAAATGTGGCAGGAAAGTGGTCGTTGGGATGTTTATGGTGCAGAAATGTTCCGCTTGAATGATCGGCATAATCGTAACTTTTGTCTGGGGCCAACACATGAAGAGATGGTTACAACATTAATAAGAGCAGATATAAGGTCTTATCGTCAGTTACCTCTTAATGTTTATCAGATTCAAAATAAATTCCGCGATGAGCGTCGCCCAAGGTTTGGATTGATGCGTGGGCGTGAATTTATTATGAAAGATGCATATTCTTTTGACCGCGACGAAGAAGCACTCGATAAATCTTATAAATCCATGTATGATGCATATACCAGAATATTCACCAGATGTGGGCTAAATTTCAGGCCAGTTGAAGCTGATTCAGGAGCTATTGGTGGAAGTGGTTCGCATGAATTTATGGTTATAGCAGATAGTGGCGAAGCCGAAATTGTATTTTGTACTGAATGTGAATATGCAGCTAATGTTGAAAAAGCAGAGTTGGCTGCGATTTCCAGCGTAGATGAGCCTATGCAAGAATTAAAAAGCGTTGATACACCAAACTGCAAAACTATAGCAGATGTTTGCAATTACTTAAATCTATCAATTGAAAAAAGTGTTAAAGCAGTTGCCTATACAAGCGAGAAAGGCTTAATTCTGTGTTTTGTCCGTGGTGATCATGAGGTTAATGAAATAAAGGTTATTAATACATGTAATGTTATCAATCTGGAGATGGCTTCTGAAGAGGAACTCACAAAAGCTGGAACGATTGGCGGTTATATGGGACCTGTCGGAATGGACCCAAAGAAAGTAATGATTGTTGTTGATAGCAGTGTCATGAATATGCATAATTTTTGCTGCGGCGCTAATAAGAGTGATTCACATTACCTTAATGTAAATCCGGGCCGCGATTTCACACCTACCTTTGTTGCTGACATAAGATTAATTCAAGAAACTGATGCTTGTCCGCATTGTGGTGGAAAAATTTCTAAAGCCCGTGGTATTGAAGTTGGACAGGTTTTCAAATTATTTACGAAATATAGTGAAGCACTTAAGGCGACTTACCTGGATGAAAATGGCAAAGAAAAACCTATGGTAATGGGATGTTACGGTGTTGGCGTTAGCCGTACAATGGCTGCTGCTATAGAGCAAAATAATGATGCTGATGGAATTATTTGGCCAGCTGCAATAGCTCCATATCAAGTTCTTGTTGTCCCAGTAAATGTGAAAGATGAACTATCAAGTCAAATGGCTGAAGAAGTATATTCTAACCTACTTAAAGCAGGAATTGAAACAGTTATTGATGACAGAAAAGAACGTCCAGGCGTTAAGTTTAAGGATGCTGATTTAATCGGCTATCCTATTCGTGTCGTAATAGGACCCAAAACATTAACGGAGAAACAAATTGAAATAAAAATCAGAAGAACTGGCGAAGTACTGAGCTTACCGCTTAATGATGACTATGTGAAAGCAATCAAAGAATTATTATTAAACCTTTAAAATTATGCTATAATGATTATTTTTTGATTATTTGGTCTGGAGGAATTTACTAATGTTTGATTCACTTGACTTCCAAATGCTTATGCGCTTATTTCTGGCTGCATTTCTTGGCGGTATTGTTGGCATTGAAAGGGGCAGTGGTGACAGACCAGCCGGATTACGCACACATATTCTGGTTTGTACTGGTTCTGCACTAATTATGGTAGTTTCCATGTATGCTTTTGATGGGTTTGATGTACCAAGAGATCCAGGAAGAATTGCGGCTCAAGTAGTTAGCGGAATCGGTTTTTTAGGTGCTGGTACGATATTGCATGAGGGACTTACGGTTCGTGGTCTGACCACAGCGGCAAGTCTCTGGATGGTTGCCGCAATTGGACTTGCAATTGGTGGCGGCATGATAAAAATCGGTATAGCTTCAACCGTAATAATGCTGGTTACACTTGTTGTTTTCCACGGTTGGGAAAAGAAATTTCCTGGAGCAACTAGGATAGAAAGACGTTATATTCATATCGTTGCTCATAATAATTCTGATGCAGTTAGCGATATATTAAAATATCTGACGGAGCAAAAAATTAAGGTAAGAAATATAAATCTAAAAAATGATGATCTGCAAGATACCATATCATTGGAGTTATTTTTAAAAATTAATAAAGACCTAAATACTAATG